>JAZKEJ010000053.1:0-2520 GCA_040387095.1 Pseudomonadota bacterium
ACTTTACTTCTTCCAATTTGTTACAGACGCCTCATGAAAATGAGACGGCAACACAGCATAATCGCTTGTGTGTTTGGGTGAAAACCAATAAACGCATGAGATACCAGTTATGCTTGGCGGCCATAGCGGTTTGGACCCACCCCTTCCCATCTCGAACAGGGCCGTGAAACGAACCAGCGCCAATGATAGTATGCTTTTTGCATGCGAAAGTAGGTCACTGCCAAGCTATTTACACCAAATCATCGAGAGATGATTGACGATAAACCCTCCTCGTGAGGGTTTATTCGTTTGTAGGGTCGCTTTTGACTAAGAGCAGATATTAAAGAGTTGAATGTAATTGATCTCATCAAAAACCTCCTTTTTAGGAGGTTTTTGCCTTGTATTATTCGCTAAGTTAACCAAAGACATTGTGTCTTATACCAATATCACGATATAGTTAGATTGTGATTTTAGGAGAAAAATCGATGAAGGCATTGATTTTAAGTTGTTTATTGCTGGTTTGTTTGCCTGCGGTTGCACAAACCGGCGATGTGAGTAGTGGTGATAATGCGATATGCAATAAAAATTGTTTACCAATGAACTTAACGCGCGGTGCGCCAGATGAGCCATTAACGCGTAGCAATAAACGCGATGATTTGTCATTTAGTAATAAAGCGGATGATTTAAAATTGAGTAAGCAGCGTGATGATCTAACACGCGGTAAAGATACTACTGCGTTAGTGTTTAGCAAAAAGAATGATGAGCTAAGTCGCGGACTAGATACGCGTCCTTTACAATTTAGTAAAAATCGCGATGATTTGACGCATAGTAATATCAATAATGATTTAAGTTTTAGTCACAAGAGAAATGACTTATCGCACGGAGCGACTGGTGATACGTTAAGTTTTAGTAGGGTGCGCGATGACTTGTCACGTGGCAAAGAGTCAGAACAATTAAGTCGGTGCGAATAACCGTTAATTCTCAACAACTAAATCGGGCACATAATTAAACGCTATTTTTACTTGCGAAGCATAAAGTGCATTATGTGCACCGCCCAAATAAATCGTATTTTTTCCGTATTTACTATTCAGTTTATCTACGGCTGAATTTAATTTCTTGTTCGCCTCTATTATTTCAGTTTCAAATAAATCGACGATATATTGTTGATCAATAATAAAACTTGAAAATGAAATGCCAACTGCTTGCGGAATCACTTTCTTGTCTGGATAACTTTTCCAAAGTGTTTCAAAAATATGCGTAATACTTAAAGTACTATTGGTCGGAGAACAGTTCGCTTCAATAACCCAAGTAGGATGGTTCGTAAACTTAACGCGAACATGTATCTTAGACGCACGTAAATCATAGCTACGCAAACGTACACAGGCTTTTTGCAGTAGCCTGTGCAAAACGGAAAGAGCACCACGTTGTGTGCGTAATTCTGGCGGAAGAACGTGAGAGTGACCCAGGCTTTTCCTCTCATTATTAGGACGTGTTACTTCGATGCCGCGTAATTTATCATACATGCGCTCACCTTCTATGCTTCCCCAAGCGGCACGTAATTGCTGTTTATTCGCGGCATATAAGGCTTGCATCGTAGTTAAGCCGTAATGATTCAGCCGTTCTTCCATACGCGTACCAATTCCTGTCAGGTGCCTAGGCTTTAGGCTATAAAGTTTTTCAGGAATATCCTGTTGCTCAATGACGACACAGCCATTGGGTTTTTGCATGTTGGATGCAAGCTTGGCTAGGAAAGTGTTAGGCGCAATACCAATCGAGCAGTGAATATATTCAAATTTTTTATTGATTTCACGCTTGATTTTAGCGGCCAATTTAAGCGCATTTTCTTTTACCTGTTGTGAACCCGTTAATTTGCATACCATTTCATCAATGGATAATACTTTTTCCACATGCGTACAGGATTCTACTATTTCGATTAATTTGTGGTGATATTCTATGTAAAGTGGAGGCCTTGCTTCTATAAACAACATATCAGGGCACATTTTACGCGCCTCGCGCACGCCCGTACCTGTTTTAACGCCAAATGCTTTTGCCTCGTAACTTGCAGCAATACAGCAAGTAGTTTCTGCCATTACCGCCAGTACGCCAATTGGTTTTCCCCGTAACTCAGGACGTAATTGTTGCTCTATGGAAGCAAAGTAAGAGTTAAAATCAACGTATAAAGCATTTAAAGACATGGTTTAATATTAAGCAAAATTTAAAAGTGAATGTAATGTTTTGGGTGAAATGTTGACTAACAATTGTAAGGCTATTAAGCATTAATTAATGGTCAATTTTTAATAAAATTTAAAGGTGAGTATCATGAGCAATCAACAAATTGCAATTTTCGCTGGCGGTTGTTTTTGGTGCACAGAGCCAGTGTTTAGCCAGCTAAAAGGTGTTAATAAAGTCGTTTCTGGCTATATTGGTGGTCATACACTTAATCCAAGCTATAAAGAGATTTGCAACGGCGATACAGGCCATGCTGAAGGCATACAGATTACTTTTGATTCTGACCAAGTGAGTTTTGAGACTTTGTTGGAG
>JAZKEJ010000054.1:0-6596 GCA_040387095.1 Pseudomonadota bacterium
TTTGTTCCAGAACATAATTTAGTAGGAAAAGCATTTTTTATCTGGTTTAATTTTAATCAGCCAGACAGAATTGGCACTTCAATCAAGTAGCTTATCATTTAATATGGTTTTAATTGACAACATAAATTGACATACAAGTAAGGAGCGAATATGTATCACACGCATCAAAAAGGTGGTTCTTTTATTGGCATGGTCATCGTCATCGCAGCGGTTGTTTTTTTCGCGATGCTCGGATTAAAACTAGGGCCGGCATATCTGGAATTTATGAATGTAAAAAATGCCATTAAAAAAGTGGCTAACTCGACTGATTTAAGTGATAGAAAAGCGGTGATCACGCAGTTTAATAACTCCGCTACTGTCGATAATATCAGTGTGGTTAAAGGTTCTGATTTGTTAGTAAAAGATGGTGCTGTTTCTGTTGAGTACCAAGTTGTTGTCCCAATTATGGCGAACGCCAGTGCGTTGTTAGATTTTAATGCGACAGCTACTAAGTAGTATCTATATCAGCAATTTAAATATTGATCATCTCAGTAGTAGAATCTGCAATGATGTACGCGGATAATCTTGCTAGTAGCCTTGGCTACCAGTTTAAAAATGTAGCGCTGCTTGCTCAAGCACTTACCCATCGTAGTTTTGCCGCCAATAATAATGAGCGTTTAGAGTTTTTAGGTGATGGTGCGCTTAACTTTATCGTTGCTCATGAGTTATATAATCGTTTTAAAAAGCTGCCTGAAGGCGATTTGAGCCGTTTGCGCGCGCAACTGGTAAAAGAGTCTACTCTTTGTGAAATTGCCACCAGCTTAAATATCGGCGAAATGCTAAAGCTTGGTGAAGGCGAAATGAAAAGTGCTGGCTGGAAGCGACCTTCAATACTCGCTGACGCACTAGAAGCGTTAATTGGCGCTGTTTATTTGGATGGCGGACACTTGGCTGCAGAAAGCATCGTTTTAAAGCTATTTAATGACAGAATCAGTCAGATTGATCCTAAAATAATCGATAAAGACGCTAAATCCCAATTGCAGGAATATCTGCAAGCAAAAAAAATCGCTTTACCTGATTACAACGTGGTGTTGATTGAAGGTGAAGCACATGCGCAGACGTTTAAAATCGCCTGCATAATAGAAAAATTAAATATTAACGTTGCCGGCGAAGGCACTAGCCGCCGTAACGCCGAACAGCAAGCAGCCCAGCTTGCATTAGACAAAATACTGGATAACACCAAATGAAACAATTGAAACAAATCAAGTCAGGCGCGCAATGACGCAAGAAAATACAATACCAGAGAACCTATCACCAGAAGCTGATCAGCCAAAAACGCCCACTAGCTTTAGATGCGGCACAGTGGCGATTGTTGGTCGTCCAAATGTGGGTAAATCGACTTTGCTTAACCATATTTTAGGCATGAAATTGGCGATTACTTCACGCAAAGCGCAAACCACAAGACATCGTTTGCTGGGTATTCATACCACAGAAGATACGCAATTCTTGTTTGTGGACACGCCAGGTTTTCAGCAAAAACATTTAAATGCGCTTAATAAAGGTTTGAATAAAACCGTCACCCAAGTGCTGACAGAGGTGGATGTTGTTCTGTTCGTGATCGAGCCAATGAAGTTGGGTGAAGCGGATAAAAAAGTATTAAGTTTATTGCCGTTGGATAAACCAGTTTTATTGGTAGTCAATAAATCCGATTTAATGGGCGATAAAAACAATTTATTGCCGTTGATTCAAGATTTTGATTTGCTGCATCCGTTTGTTGGCATTATCCCCGTCAGTGCAAAAAAATCGCTGCATCTGGATGAGTTGCTGGAAACGACGCGCCAATTTTTACCAGAACAGCCGGCGATTTATGGTGAGGATGAGTTAACCGATAAAAACGAACGTTTTTTGGCGGCGGAACTCATTCGCGAAAAAATATTCAGACTACTAGGCGATGAAATACCTTATTCAGTCACAGTAGAGATTGAAAAATTTGAGACTGTTAAGAATCTACGGCGAATTTTTGCAGCGATTATTGTGGATAAAGATAGCCAAAAACCGATGTTGATTGGCAAAAATGGTGAGAAAATGAAACAGATTTCCACTGAAGCGCGCCAAGATATGGAAAAATTATTTGGCAGCAAAGTGTATTTGGAAACTTGGGTAAAAGTTAAAGGTGGTTGGGCAGATGACGAAAGGGCGCTGAAAAGTCTAGGCTATTAAGCTGTCCTATCTTTGCTGCGCAACGGTTAAACCCAGTCGCAAAATACTGAATGTTAACGATAAGATCTAGGTTATAAACGATGTCAGATCACAATGTTTTTAATCTGCCGATTTTCGGCAAGCCGATTGAATTAGATGATGCCGGTATTTACTACGCGATCAATCGTAAGACCGGCAGTATTAACAATGTCTTTCATCTGGTGTATGAAGATGATGACTGGTATTTATATCAGCTAAAAAATACAGGAAAAAACGGCGAAATGGGCTGGGTAATTTTGGCGGACAACGGCGATTACCCGCTGCAAAGTTTGACCAGCGAGGACATCAGACACCATTTCGATAAGCCTGAATATGCAGAACCTAAAGGTGGCTGGCAATTGATGCGTAATTCGCGTTATGGATTTGGCAAATTTACACCGATTCAAGCCGATGAAACTATTAAATATGCCATGATTTTATTCTCAGGTGCGGAAATGTTAATGCCTTTGCTGATTCAAAAAGCCGATGATGAAGTCTTGCAAAGTTTGAGCCAATTAGAACGTTAACTTTGGCCGTCGCATTAGTTAAGCAAAAATCAAACGATCATCGGGTTGGCAATGAACCCGTTTACGTTTTGCATACCTATCCTTTCAAAGAAACCAGCTTGGTGGTGGAGTTATTCAGTCAGCAATTTGGGCGCGTAGCCGCAGTGGCCAAAGGTGCACGCAGGCCGCACTCCGCTATGCGCGGTATGTTACAGTCTTTTCAACTGCTTTCAGGCGCGTGGTCTGGCAAAAACGAGCTTAAAACCTTACACAGTTTAGATTGGCACGCGGGCTTAACGCTGATAAAAGGCGAAGCGCTGATGTGTGGTTTTTATATGAATGAGCTTTTATTGCGTTTGATGCCACGCGAAGATGCGCATGAAAACTTGTTTGAATATTATGACGCAACGCTTAAAACACTGGCAAATGTGCACGGTTCAAATGATGCTGAAAGTTTAGTTAATAGTAAAAATCTGGCAATAATCTTGCGCAGATTTGAGCTTAAACTGTTACAGGAAATGGGCTATGCTGTACCTATGCTAACTGATGAAAATGGTCATGAAATTTCCTCAGATAAAAGCTATCGCTATGAGGCTGAGTATGGCGCATGCGAGCTTGGTGTGACTAAAAATGGCGTACAATTGAGCGGATTAACCTTGCTGAATATGGCAAATGACGATTACAGCGATAGCCAGACGCAGAATCAAAGTAAACAATTAATGCGCTATTTATTGGCGCATTATTTAGGTGATAAGCCGCTTCACACAAGACAGCTACTAATAGATTTACAAGGTTTGTGATTTTTATATAGCAGCGAAATTTAGAATAGAAATGACAAAATGATTAAATTAGGTGTCAACATTGACCACGTGGCAACAATCCGCCAGGCACGGGGCACAAAATATCCAAGCGTGGTGCAAGCCGCATTACGTGCAGAGCAAGCAGGCGCAGATAGCATTACGCTGCATTTGCGTGAGGATCGCCGCCATATGCAAGATGCGGATATTTTTGCGCTGCGCCCATTGCTACAAACCAAGATGAATTTAGAAGTAGCCGTCACCGATGAGATGATTGATATCGCCTGTCAAGTCAAGCCGCAGGATGTTTGCCTGGTACCAGAGCGACGTGAAGAACGTACTACAGAAGGTGGCTTGGATGTGGTGATGCATTTCGATAAAGTAAAAGCCGCCTGCGAAAAACTGGCCAAACATGATATTCGCGTTTCTCTGTTTATTGGTCCGGATGTTGCGCAAATCGATGCCGCAAAAAAAATGGGCGCGCCAGTCATCGAGCTGCATACAGGCACATTTGCTGATGCGCAAACCGAATCAGAAAAAGCAGTAGAACTGGCGCGTATCAAACAAGCTGTTACACATGCTAAAAAACTGGGTTTAGTGGTGAATGCCGGTCATGGGTTGCATTACCACAATGTACATGAGATTGCCGAAATAGCTGGTTTAGAAGAGCTTAATATTGGTCATGCGATCGTGGCGCATGCAATTTTTGTAGGTTGGGATAACGCAGTAAGAGAAATGAAATCGCTGATGAAAGAGTCGGCACCCGCCTAGCCGAGTATGATTTTTGGCATCGGTACAGATATTGTAGAAGTCAGCCGTATTGAAGCATCTATTGCACAATTTGGCGATGATTTTGCCAAACGGATTCTGGCAGACAGTGAGTTTGCAAGCTATCAGCAGTCGCACATAAAACCGCGCTTTCTCGCTAAACGTTTTGCGGCAAAAGAAGCTTTCTCAAAGGCGCTTGGTACTGGCTTGCGCGCACCTGCAACTTTTCAAAATATTGCGGTTTCTCATGATGATTTAGGTAAGCCAATATTGGTTCTAGCGGTTGAATTGCAAGCAATGCTATCGGGTAGAAATATCACGCAAATGCACGTTAGCATCAGCGATGAAAAAAACTTGGCTGCCGCGTTTGTGATATTAGAAACATGATTGAGCAAGCAACGTTTAAAGTTTCAGACATTGAAGGCTTAAATGCTGAAAATCAAGTTTCTGAAAGCCTAGATTATGAACGTCGCTTTAGTGGTGTTAGACGTCTGTACGGAGAGTCGGGTTTAAAAAAACTTCATGCGGCGCATATTATTGTAATTGGAATTGGCGGCGTAGGCAGTTGGGCAGCAGAAGCTTTGGCGCGTAATGCGGTGGGTGCGATTACACTGATTGATTTGGATAATATCGCTGAGAGCAATGTAAATCGTCAATTGCATGCCATCGATGGCGCGTTTGGAAAAGCCAAGGTCAGTGCGATGCGTGAGCGGATTTTAAGTATTAATCCATTATGTATTGTGCGTGAAATTGAAGACTTCATTACTCCGCAAAATATTACAGGCATATTAAGTGCTCACTGCGACGTAATAGTGGACTGCATTGATGATGCGCAAGCTAAAATTGCCCTGGCAGATTTTTGTAAACGCGAGAAAATACCACTTATCATGGCAGGTAGCGCTGGAGGACGATTAGATCCAACGCGCATTCAAGTTGCTGACTTAGCGCATGTAGCAGGCGACAGATTATTATCAAAAGTGCGCAATCAACTGCGTCGTGATTATGACTTCCCTAAAGCGCAAGGTTCAGATTTAAAGCATCACAAAAAATCTGCTAAATTTGGTATTGATTGTGTGTATTCCGATGAGCAAGCCATTAAGCCAGACTCAGCTTGTGCAGTGGACTCTGCTGCAATCACCGGTTTAAATTGTGCTGGCTATGGCTCCAGTGTTTGTGTGACCGCGCCATTTGGATTTACCGCAGCGCAAGTCGCATTGAACTGCATACTGCAAAAATAGTCACTATTAAGTGACCAATCAAGCATCATTCAAAGGTAATAAAAGTAATCTCCCTGGTAAGCCCTGCCTTGTGTGTAGGCGTGAGATGACATGGCGTAAAGCTTGGGCGAAGAACTGGGCTGAGGTGAAATATTGCTCAGATAAATGCCGCAAAACAAAAGCATGACGCGCCATTTAATTATTGTTCTTGGCGATCAGCTTAATCTGGATAATCCAGCACTAGAGGGCTTTGATGCTGCGCAAGATGTGGTTTTAATGGTAGAGGCGGGTAATGAAGCCACGCATGTCTGGAGTCATAAAGCGCGGATTGTGCTGTTTTTATCCGCCATGCGCCATTTTGCACAGTTGCTTAACAATCAACACATTAAGCCCATTTACCTTAAGTTAGGTGAGCATGACTTTGTTAGCTTAAAAGCCGCTTGGGCGCATTATATTAATGCCCTGAATCCTTTAAAAATCCTTATTTGTGAACCAGGTGAGTATAGGCTTGAGCAGGATTTAATCAAGCTTTGTAAAGAAACCAATACGCAATTAGTGGTTCGCGATGATACGCATTTTATGTGCTCCAAAGCGGATTTTAAGCATTGGGCGGCATCTGGCGAGAAATTGACCAAGCAACTACGCATGGAGTTTTTCTATCGCATGATGCGCAAAAAATATGATGTATTGATGCAAGACAATGAGCCGGTTGGCGGTGCATGGAATTACGATGCAGAGAACCGTAAAGCCTTTGGAAAAGCTGGGCCGCAGAACGTACCAGCAGCGCCACAAGTGAATATGGACGCGCTGACAAAAGAAGTCATTAATCTGGTTGAGCAGCATTTTCCACAGCATCCAGGCTCGCTCAAGCACTTTATATGGCCTGTGACGCGTGAGGAAGCATTGCAGTTTTTAAACGATTTTATTCAACATAAACTAGCAGGTTTTGGCGATCATCAAGATGCCATGTGGCAAGATGTTCAGTCAAGTCTGGACAAATCCCCAAGCCCCTATTTGTGGCATTCACTGTTATCCACTTCACTTAATTTAAAATTGCTGAATCCGCGCGAAGTGATTGCGGCCGCTGTTGC
>JAZKEJ010000055.1:0-8221 GCA_040387095.1 Pseudomonadota bacterium
AGCAACGTTTCATGCCTTTCCATTTACTGTCTTGCCATAATTTATAAAAATCCTTACGCGTCAATAAAGGCGGCGCATCTAAACTGCAAGCGTGAAAATCCGCATGATGTCTTGCATATTGCTCATAGGCGTCATCACCAGATAACTGCCGGATTACATGCCAGAAATGTCGTAATTTTTTTAATAGCATGTTTAATTAATCTCTCACCCAGTGATTATCCAACTGCGTTTGAATATATGGCACTTCTGTGCTGATTAACACAGGTTTACCTGCCACATGTCGCATGCACACAATCAGCGTATTGATAATGACAATCCACAACATTGCCACAAAAAATAGCGTTAAGTACGCATCCAGTTGCTGATTAAATATCAGCTGTGGTGCAACAGCTGCTTTATCTGCGGACAATAATCCATTGGCTAATTTGCTACTTAAATCATTTGCCGCGGCAAAAAAACCGATTCTGATATCATCAGAAAATACTTTTTGATAAGCCGCTGTGCTGGTGATCGTTACTAGCCAAACCAAAGGAAAACCCGTCACCCACGCGTATCTTAATCGCCCCGATTTCACCAAAATACCAGTTGCCACACATAAGGCAATCGCCGCCAGCATTTGATTGGAGATACCAAATAATGGCCACAAAATATTAACGCCACCATTTGGGTCAATCACGCCAATATATAAAAAATATCCCCAGCCTGCCACCACCAAACTACTGGTGAGTATGACAGAGGGCATATAAGAAGTTTCACCCAAGCGCTTATTAAAGTTTCCCAGCATATCTTGCAGCATAAAACGGCCAACGCGTGTGCCTGCATCTAGCGTGGTGAGAATAAAAATCGCCTCAAACATAATGGCGAAGTGATACCACAGCGCCAACATGCTTTTGCCAAATGCGTTACCAAAAATACTGGCCATGCCGACAGCTAAACTCGGTGCGCCGCCAGTACGCGCAAACAAGCTACTTTCGCCCATATCTTTTGCTAGCTGGTTCATTTGCTCAACTGTCACCGCAAAACCCCAGCTATTGATTTTGGCAACTGCATCAATGGCCTCTTTACCCACTACCCCCGCCGGGCTGTTAATAGCGAAAAATACACCAGGCTCTAATACCGTTGCGGCAATCATCGCCATAATCGCGACAAAACTTTCCAGCAGCATCGCGCCGTAGCCAATCATGCGAATATCGCGTTCATTTTCTAATAATTTAGGCGTAGTGCCAGAAGCAATTAATGCGTGAAAGCCAGAAATCGCCCCGCAGGCGATGGTGATAAATACAAACGGAAACAGCTTGCCACCAAAAATCGGGCCTGTACCATCGATAAATTGAGTCACAGCTGGCATATGAATATCGGGGCGCAAAATAACGATGGCAACGGCCAGTAAAATCACCGTACCTAGCTTCATGTAAGTAGATAGATAATCACGCGGTGCCAATAATAGCCAGACTGGCAGCACCGCCGCAGCAAAGCCATACACGATGATCGCATATGCAAGCGGCAGGCCGTCATGATCAAACAGTACGCGCAAAGTAGCGTTGTGATCTATCCATCCACCCGCAAAGACAGACAATAACAGCAAGCAAACACCGATAACTGAAGCCTCCATGACGCGTCCTGGGCGAATATGCCGCATGTATATGCCAATTAACATCGCAATTGGAATAGTCGCAGCAACCGTAGAAGTCGCCCACGGGCTATGTTTCATGGCATTTACCACCACCAAGCCCAGCACGGCAATCAAAATAATCATGATAATAAAAGTGCCAA
Source organism: Pseudomonadota bacterium (assembly GCA_040387095.1). GTDB lineage: Bacteria > Pseudomonadota > Gammaproteobacteria > Burkholderiales > Methylophilaceae > Methylotenera_A. The sequence goes on from JAZKEJ010000055.1 coordinate 1,774, forward strand.
GCAAAGCAGCCGTACCGCCAATGACGCCGATTTCATCGCGTGCCATTTGACCTAAACTTTTGCCGTTACGGCGCGTTGAGAAAAATAGCGTCACCATATCTTGCACTGCGCCGCCCAACACTGCGCCGATTAAAATCCATAGCGTGCCTGGCAAGTAACCAAATTGCGCCGCTAAAGTGGGGCCAACTAATGGCCCAGGACCGGCAATCGCAGCAAAGTGATGCCCGAATACCACCCATTTATTGGTTGGCACATAATCGCGACCGTTATCCAGTCTTTCCGCTGGCGTTGCGCGCGATTCATCAATCATCAATACTTTTGCGGCGATCCATGCCGCATAAAAACGGTAAGCGATGGCATAGATACAGATTGCCGCTGTAATTAACCACAAGGCATTAATGCTTTCGCCGCGATTTAAAGCGATTGTACTCAGTGCAAAAGTACCCAATAATCCGACTAACAACCAGAGAATGAATTTGAAGTTTTTAGGCATGATTGTTTGCATCATTTCTTAATAAGATTATCGAACCAATAATGTCGATTAGTATAAATCACACTTAGCTTGTAAACCTAGCCTGTCATGCAATCAAACTGCATGCCATGTGTTACGGATGCTAAACTGAACGGTCTATACAAACCCATATTAAACGCAAACAATGATGCAAACCGACCCAAAAAAAATCTCAACTAAAACTACATCCAAAAAACTGTCACCACTGGCTAATCTGTGGCCTTTCTTAAAGCCCTATCGTGCGCGTGTTTTTTTGGCATTTTTGCTGCTGTGTTTGGGCTCGGCTACCTTATTACTCGTGCCGCTTGCCTTTCGTGATTTAATTGATTTTGGCTTTATAAATGATGCCAGCACTGCCAAACCAACCAATAGCTTATTGGGAGATTTAAGTTTAAACGGTCATTTTTTAGTGATGTTTCTGCTGGCGGGATTCTGGGCGTTGATGATTTCCATGCGCTATTACAATATTTCTTGGGTGGGCGAGCGCGTCACAGCTGATTTACGCAGTGCGGTTTATGGTCGTGTGATGACGCAAAGCCCACAATTTTTTGAAACTACTCAAACGGGTGAAGTGCTGTCGCGCTTAACAGGCGATACCACGCTAATCCAAACCGTGGTCGGTAGTTCGATTTCCATGGGACTACGCAGTTTATTCCAGTTTACGGGCGGCATGATTATGCTGGCAGTGACGAATTTTTACTTATTTTCACTCAATATCGGCTTAATGCTATTGTTAATTCTGCCGATTATCTTGATTGGTCGCAAAGTCAAAAAACTATCGCGCGAATCGCAAGATCGTATTGCGGATAGTTCGGCCATGGCGGGCGAAATATTAAATGCCATGCCAACGGTGCAATCGTACACACAAGAGCAAGCCGAAATTTCGCGTTTTACCAATAGCGCAAATATCAGTTTTAACACTGCTTTAAAACGTGTAAAAGTGCGTGCCGGCTTAACCTTATTGATGGTTACCGCGATATTAGGCACGATTATATTTGTGCTATGGATTGGAGCTAGGCAAGTCAGCGCCGGTAGCATGACCGGTGGGGAACTGGCTTCATTCGTGTTGTATGCATTGATGGTGGCTGGCGCGGTGGGCACCATGGCAGAAGTATGGGGAGAAGTCATGCGCGCGGCAGGGGCGACGGAGCGTTTATTAGAATTGCTGCACGCCGATGCCGCGATTACAGAAACTGAGAATGCACAAACTTTAATCAACCCAGCACAAGCGAAAATCGCGTTTAAAAACATAGTGTTTCACTATCCGTCTCGACCACAAATTGCCGCGTTAGATGGCATTAACCTAACGATTTCCGCAGGCGAAACAGTGGCATTGGTTGGTCCATCCGGCGCAGGGAAAACCACTTTATTTCAATGTTTACTGCGATTTTACGAACCAGCATCGGGCGAAATTACCATTAATGGCCAAACAATCAATTCGCTAAGCTTAAAAAGTTTGCGCGGCAATATTGCCATCGTGCCTCAAGAGGCGGTGATTTTTTCTGCCAATGCTTTAGAAAACATTCGTTATGGCAAACCAGATGCAACTGATGCAGAAGTGCTTGCTGCCGCCAAAGCGGCACAGGTAGACGAATTTATCCAGAAACTGCCAGAGGGCTATCAAACGTTTTTAGGCGAGCGCGGCACACGTTTATCAGGTGGTCAGCGCCAACGCATCGCCATCGCAAGAGCCATTTTAAAAGATGCGCCAATCTTGCTATTGGATGAAGCAACCAGCGCGCTGGATGCTGAATCTGAAATATTGGTTCAGCAGGGTCTGAATGCTGCCATGCAAGGCCGCACCACTTTAATGATTGCACACCGATTGAGCACCGTGCAAAAAGCTGACCGTATTATTGTGCTAGAAAATGGCCGTATTATTGAAACTGGCAGCCCTGCTCAATTACGCGAACAAGGCGGCCTATACGCGCGTTTAGCTAAACTTCAACTAGTTTAGATTCGCAATTTAAGCATAAAAAATACGCGCTACATTCTGCTTTAGATGAACTAGTATTATTATCCATATTATTGCGTTTTCTGTACTCACTAGCAGTTTTGCACGATTCTTATCGTTAAGTTCGGTGCGCTTGCACTTAATTTGTGCATGCAATACAGGCTTATCTTTTTGTTTCGCGTCTTAAAATTAACAAACTTTATCAATATATTCAACTGGTTAACAAAAATAATATAACTGGCATAGCCTTTGCTATGTAATTAATCATGTTAAAGGTAATGATTGTTGATAATGACTTAATGCGCGTCAAACCATTAAAACAATCTCTGATTGATAACGGGTTTGAAGTGATTGCACACGTTGAAAATACCATTAACCTAGAAGCAAAATGTTGTGAGATTAAACCAGATATTGTGATTATTGATACCGATTCCCCCAGCCGTGACACGCTAGAAAATATCTGTGTAATGAGTATGCATGATCCGCGGCCTGTGGTGATGTTTACGCACGATGGCGACAAAGAGAAAATTAAAGCCGCTACGCAAGCGGGTGTGAGCGCTTATGTAGTAGGCAATATTTCAAGCGAAAGGTTAACACCGGTGATAGATGCTGCAATTGCAAGATTTGAAGAGTTTAAAAATTTACGCACTGAATTGAACATTGCGAATACTAAGCTGGATGAGCGTAAAACGATTGAGCGCGCTAAGGGGTTGTTAATGAAACAACGCATGTTAGATGAAGATGAGGCCTATAACTTATTGCGCAGTATGGCGATGAAAAAGAATATGAAACTGGCAGATTTATCACATCAGCTCAATGAAGCGGCAAAAATGCTGATTATTTAATCGCAGTGAGCAGTATAAGCGCAACATCCAACGCTGGATGATACGCTATTAAAAAATGATGCCAACGTTGGCATCAGTGAAAGAAAAAGACAAAGACGTCTTAGTAATGAGGTTTAAAGCCTCGTTGTTAAGACGTCTTTTTTTATTGGGCCAAACTTTACGATTCAGGCTTAGAGATTCAAAGCTTTACGTTTCAAAACTTTAATGATGCATTTTTTAGCTAAGGAATGAATGTGGACAAACAAGACAAAACTAAAACCATCGCTACCAATGACAATAGCAATGTGAAAAGCGTCGATGCTGAGCGGCGGCAATTTTTTAAACACACCATCGCAGGCGCATTTGGCGCAGCGGCTATGATGAACATCGTGCCAGCCGGCATTAAAAATATGGCTTATGCCGCTGGTAGCGATGCACCGGAAATCACCGAAGTCAAAATCGGCTTTATTCCTTTAACCGATTGCGCACCGATTGTTGTGGCTGCCGAAATGGGTTTTGACAAGAAATACGGCATTAAGATCATTCCGGCCAAACAAGCTTCTTGGGCGGCGGTTCGCGATAAAACCATGAATGGTGAATTACATGCATCGCATGTGTTGTATGGCTTGATTTACGGCGTGCAGCTTGGTATTGGTGGTCAGCAAAAAGACATGAAAGTGTTGATGAGTTTAAACAACAACGGGCAGGCCATTACTTTATCCAACCAATTAAAAGACAAGGGCGTGAAAGACGGCAAATCATTAAAACGCGTCATGGCCAACGAAAACCGCGATTTTACTTTCGCGCAAACCTTCCCTACCGGCACGCATGCCATGTGGTTGAACTACTGGCTAGCGGCCAATGGCATTGATCCGGTAAAAGGCATCAAGAATATCGTCGTTCCACCACCGCAAATGGTTGCCAATATGCGCATTGGTAATATGGATGGCTTCTGCGTAGGCGAGCCTTGGAATGCGCGCGCCATTTACGACAAACTGGGTTTTACCGTGACGACCTCACAAGATATTTGGACGGATCACCCAGAAAAAGTATTGGGTACAACGGCCGAATTTGTGGCAAAAAACCCCAATACAGCCCGCGCCATGATCGCCGCTATCCTTGATGCTTGCAAATACATTGATGCGCTGGAAAACCGCGCAAAAGTAGCCAAACTCATTTCTGGAAAAGCCTATGTGAATACTGCAGAAGAAGTGATTGCCGGTCGTTTTATGGGTGATTACGACAACGGTAATGGCAGGAAATATAAAGACCCTAATTACATGAAGTTCTATAACGATGGCGCGGTGAATTTCCCTTACTTATCAGACGGCATGTGGTTCTTAACGCAACATAAACGCTGGGGCATGCTGAAAACAGACCCGGACTATTTAGCCATTGCAACCAAAGTAAACGAGATCAAGCTTTACTCTGAAGCAGCCAGTTTAGTCGGCGCCAGCATTCCAAAAGACGTAATGCGCAGCAGCAAACTGATGGACGGCGTGGTGTGGGACGGTAAGAACCCAGCCGCCTATGCCGCGGGTTTTAAAATTAAAGCCTAACTTAATTAACCACTTAAGTGAATGCAAAATTTTAATTAACCCTTGTGGGCATCACCCGAATTTTGTCAGTATCCCCTGCAATTTTCGGGTGAAGCAAACACTAGCTACCAACATAAATCATGCAGACATTTCATGCAAAAAAGGAGCGCAATAATGAGCGCAGTCAAGATTAATAAAGACAGTTTAAAGCTAGTCGATAGTGAAATGACGGCAGATAAAGTCGTCGCTGCTAACGAAGATAACACACATATGAAAATGTTAAATAGTAAGACTAAGGCAAAATCTGCACGTGTGGCTAACGTAAAAACCCCAACACAGCTTAAGACCATTGAATTCTTAAAGACAATAATTCCGCCTTTGTTTGGCATTTTGCTGTTTCTAGCTATTTGGACATTAATCTCACATCAACAACCTATATTGCCCGGGCCAATCAGCACATGGCACTCTGCGGTGGAATTATTTTCGCATCCATTTCACCAGAATAGTTTAGACGACCAAGGCATTGGATGGAATATTCTTTCATCGCTACAACGTGTTGGTCTAGGCTTTGGCTTAGCGGCATTAGTCGGTATTCCACTGGGCTTTATGATTGGCCGCTATGACTTTATGTCACGCATGACCGCGCCAGTTATCGGCCTGTTACGCCCGGTATCACCGCTTGCTTGGTTGCCATTGGGTTTGCTGGTGCTTAAAGCTGCTGGCCCGGCTGCAATCTGGGTGATTTTTATCTCCAGTATCTGGCCAATGGTCATCAACACCGCTGTAGGCGTCAGCAAAGTGCCGCAAGACTATATGAACGTCGCTAAAGTGCTGAATTTAAGTGAGTGGAAAATCATCACCAAGATTTCGTTTCCCTATGTATTGCCTTACATGATGACAGGTGTACGCCTTTCCATCGGCATTGCCTGGTTGGTGATTGTAGCGGCAGAGATGCTTAACGGCGGCGCAGGCATTGGTTTCTGGTTGTGGGATGAATACAACGCTTCAAATTACGAGCACATCATTATCGCCATCTTTGTAGTGGGTATTATCGGCTTATTGCTAGAACAAATGCTGACTACCATCGCCAACCGTTTTAATTACGAATAAGGGATAAGTAAATGTCTAAAATTTCAATCGAAACTATTTCAAAACAAACCAGTTCAATCGAAAAAACTGGCAAAGCGGCCAATAAAATCACAGAACGTTATGTGCATATTGAAGATGTCGGTATGCGCTTTACAACCAAAAAAGGTGAATTTGAAGCATTAAAAAATATTAACTTAAGTATCACGCAAGGCGAGTTTGTATCGATTATCGGCCACTCTGGCTGCGGAAAATCAACTGTATTGAATTTGATTGCAGGACTACTGCGGCCCACCAGCGGCAACCTGTTTTGTGCAGGGCGTGAAATCGCCGCGCCTGGGCCAGAACGTGCGGTTGTATTTCAAAATCACTCATTACTACCGTGGTTAAGCTGTTATGAGAACGTGTATTTAGCCGTTGAACGCGTTTTTGGCAGTGAATCGAAAGTGCAGCAAGAAGCACGTACTTATGCCGCGCTGGATTTGGTTGGCTTAAGTCATGCGATTGAAAAACGCCCTAATGAAATATCTGGCGG
>JAZKEJ010000056.1:0-1516 GCA_040387095.1 Pseudomonadota bacterium
AACGCTATTTTTAAAACCTTGTAGGGTAAGGCTTCGTTTTTTTGCTTCAAGAACAGGCTGGACATACTTTCACCCGTTAACTCAAAAACCTCCAGCGCGCGCTGGATACGTTGCGCATCATTAGGCTGCAATCGGGCTGCCGTTTCCGGGTCTACTAAGGCCAACTTTTCATGCATGGCCGGCCAGCCAATCAATGCTGCGCGTTTATCTAATCGCGCCCGCACTTCTGGATTGGCTTCAGGCAAACCGCTTAAACCACCTTCCAGCGCCTTAAAATACAACATCGTACCGCCAACCAATAAGGGAATCTTGCCACGCGCGGTGATATCCGCCATCAAACGCAATGCATCGCTTCTGAAATTTGCCGCTGAATAAGCACTGGTCGGGTCAATGATATCAATCAGGTGATGCGGCGCATTTGCCAGCGTTTCTGCATCCGGCTTGGCCGTGCCGATATCCATGTCTTTAAACACCAAAGCAGAATCGACACTGATGATTTCGACTGGAAGCTTTGAATAAAGATAAACCGCCGCGCCAGTTTTGCCGCTGGCGGTGGGGCCCATTAGGAAAATAGTGTGTGGAAACATTAAAATCCTCTTACAACCTCTGCTAATGGCGTTAAGGCTTGCTTCAGCTCCAAGACTATTTCTTGAGTTTCTTGTGTAAATTGTTTTATTTTTTCTAAATTTAATGTTTTATCCGTATTTTGTTTATCCATAGGCTTGGAGGCATCATGGATTTCTGTCATAAAAACTTCCTGCTCTAAATCTACCCATATCAGCCAAGGATTATGAGCAATCATATTTCGACGGTTTATAAGACTTTTCAGCTTATTAATTGCTGCTTGAGCTTTGGTTTTCTCATTGTCTAAATTTTCGATCCTCAGAATTAACTTTAGAACCAAATCTACGCGAGCATTAAATGTTTGACGGCCCAGCAATTCATTCAAGTTATCTTTTGAAAGTGCATTTATATATTCATAAGTTATTGCTTCGGCTTTAGCGAACGTCCAAATCGCCTGACCTAAAGCTAAAGACAGCTCATCATTTAATGTTTCTAGATAGTTTTCATTACTCTCATCTACCATACCTTATTTGCCCCGCATAAACATCTTATCCAAGTCATTCATGCTTACTTGAAACCAAGTCGGGCGGCCGTGGTTGCACATGCCGCTGCGTTCTGTGGCTTCCATGTCTCTTAGCAAGCCGTTCATTTCCGGGATGGTCAGAATGCGGTTGGCGCGCACAGCGGCGTGGCAGGCCATGGTGCCTAGCAGCTCATTCCTGCGTTCGGTTAATGCCCTGCTTGCGCCGAATTCGCGTAAATCCTTAAGCACATCGCGCGCTAAGGTGACGGCATCTGCATCTTGCAACATGGTTGGTACCGCGCGTACGGCTAAGGTATTGGGTGACAGAATGGCAAATTCAAAACCCAGTTGCTGTAAGTTACCAAGCCCGGAACTCTGCTCTTCTTGCACGGTTGCCACTTCCAGTCTATCCGCATTAAAACTGACCGG
>JAZKEJ010000057.1:0-7984 GCA_040387095.1 Pseudomonadota bacterium
ATTGAAATGAAAGAGAAAAAAGCCCGTGTGGAAGATGCTTTACACGCAACACGTGCAGCGGTTGAGGAAGGTATTGTCGCTGGCGGTGGTGTTGCATTGATTCGTGCACGCGATGCCATCTCTCAAGTAAAAGGCGACAATTTAGACCAAGAAGCTGGCATCAAGATTGTATTGCGCGCGGTTGAAGAGCCATTGCGTCAAATCACTTCTAACGCAGGTGTTGAGCCATCAGTGGTTGTAAACAACGTTGCAGCAGGTAAAGGTAACTATGGTTACAACGCGGCTAACGAAACCTACGGCGATATGATTGAAATGGGTATTTTGGACCCAACAAAAGTAACGCGTAGTGCATTGCAAAATGCGGCTTCAGTAGCTGGCTTAATGCTGACGACTGATTGCATGGTAGCTGAACTGCCTAAAGATGACGCACCATCAATGGGTGGCGGTGATATGGGCGGTATGGGTGGCATGGGCGGCATGATGTAGTTTTTGACTTTGCATCATCTTGCCGCCCATCAAAAGAATGGCGCGGTATGATGTAATTCCATTCTTCACTTCTTCGGTGATGCATTGTTGGTTTCATCATTTTCTCCTGGTCGTACTAAATGTACTGTCTGCGTCACAAATGATTCACCGCCTAGCATCACCATGGAATTGAAGCTGGAATGCCCTAAGTAGCACTCAAAAACAAAACCTCGTTTCGGCGAGGTTTTTTTCTCATTGACGTAAAATAACTCGCATATTAGGATAAATAATTTTTTTTATTCGCTCGAAAGTTGAGACATGTCGCCCATTACCACACGTATTTTTCTAGGCTTCACTTTACTACTTGCAGTTGGTACCGCCTTATTTTCCCTAAAAGGTATTTTAGTTGGTCAAAATGAAGCTTGGGCTACACTGGCGGCAGCTTTGGCAGTTATTACATCTATGGTATCAGCATGGGGAGCGCAGAGGGTTGTGGAACTCGAAGAAGCGAGAATGCGCCCATTTCCATATCCTCAATTTGATATAAAAAGCCGCTATGGATTGATATTGCTTAAAATTACTAATTTTGGAGGTGGTACTGCCCATGACGTTCGACTTATCTGGGATAAACCTTTAAAAAATTCAGATGGCAAATCAATCTATTCTTCCAATTCAGAAGATTCTCAAAATCTTTCCGTTCTTATGCCAAACCAGCATATTTCCAAAATGGTTGATGGCACAGTTGGATTTTTCTCAATTCCTGGATTACATTTATACAGCGGCTTAGTAGAGTTCAAGGACGGGACAGGCAATAAACGAAGCCATAAGTTTCACTTAGATGCCGAGTGTTTAAAGGGCAGTCTTTTGCACGATGAAGAGAGTCTAAAAACTCATTATGAGCTTCAGAAGCTTCCTGGGGAGTTAGAAAAGCTACGCAAATCAATTGATGCAGTTGGAAATAAGATTAGTTCTCACACGGCGGATTAGCTTTGTGTAATCCGTAATGTATTAAAACTATAAAAACACTAGACTTCTGGTCTTATTAATCAGCAACACTATTTAAAACTTCCGCTCATATGCCCCTTAATTATCAAACAAAACCTGGTCAACTTCATCCCTCATGGCTGGCTGTCATTGGCGATGAACTCGAAAAACCTTATATGCAGGCGTTGCGGCATTTTCTTAAAGCCGAAAAAGCGGCTGGTAAGGTTATTTTTCCGCCTAGCCCTTTGATTTTTAATGCGTTTAATCACACACCATTTGAACAAGTGCGCGTGGTGATTATCGGGCAAGACCCTTATCACGGCCTTAACCAAGCGCATGGATTAAGTTTTTCTGTGCCAAATGGCGTTGCATTACCGCCCTCTTTAATAAATATATTTAAAGAGATTTCGACTGACTTAAATATTAAAATGAACCGAAATGGTGACTTAACAGCTTGGGCAGATCAAGGCGTGTTATTGCTGAATGCCACGTTAACAGTAGAATTAAGCAAAGCAGGCGCGCATCAAGGTAAAGGTTGGGAAGCGTTTACCGATGCGGCAATTACCGCACTAAATGCGAATCGTGAAGGTTTAGTATTTGTATTATGGGGCAGTTACGCGCAGAAAAAAGGTGCGTTTATCGATGAAAGCAAACATTTAGTGCTGAAATCCGTCCATCCATCGCCGTTGTCGGCGCATCGTGGGTTTTTTGGCAATCACCAATTCTCAACTATTAATCAATACTTAATTAAACAAGGCAAAACGCCGATTGATTGGCAGCTTTAAATTTTTAACCTTCTTAATTGATTAGCATTGGCTTTTAATAAGCTTAAGCCAATGATTCAATTCAAACGATTGAACTTAACCGTCAAGTACATGCAATAAAACCGCTTGCTATGCAGTTACAACTTGTTTACACTTTGCAAAAGTTAGTTACAAGCTAACGCAAGCCAAAAAAAACCCCGATTAAGGGGAATAAATCGGGGTAAAAGGCCTCATAGTCTAAGGCTTCCGCTCAGGGAGGAAAGAAGCGGAAAGAAAACTAAGCGTCAACTTAGCTTTCATGTAGTTTCAGAGGCCTTCAATTCGCGTTAGTTCAGTCTATCTTTCATTTTTTTATGATTTTTTCATCGCCTGTTTCGCGGCCTCACATGCGATAATATTGGCATGCACACTCAAGATTCTCTTCTCACCGGTCTTAACGATAAACAATTAGAAGCCGTTACTTTGCCGCATCAATCTGCACTTATTTTGGCAGGTGCCGGCAGCGGGAAAACGCGCGTACTCACCACTCGCATCGCTTGGCTGATTCAAACAGGCCAGATTTCGCCGATGGGCTTGATGGCGGTGACATTTACCAATAAAGCAGCCAAGGAAATGTTGACCCGCCTTACTGCAATGCTGCCAATCAATACGCGCGGCATGTGGGCTGGTACTTTTCACGGACTTTGCAACAGGCTTTTGCGCGCACATCATCGCGAAGCGGGTTTGCCTTCTACATTTCAAATTTTAGATACAGCTGACCAATTAAGCAGCATTAAACGCTTAATGAAGCTGATGAACGTAGACGATGAAAAATACGCGCCCAAACAAGTGCAAGGCTATATCAATAGCTGCAAAGAAGAAGGCTTGCGGGCAAACAAAGTAGACGCTTACGACGGTCACAGCCAAAAACTGCGTGAAATTTACGAAGAATATGACAAGCAATGTAACCGCGAAGGTGTGGCGGATTTTGCGGAATTATTATTACGTTGCTATGAATTATTAAGCCGCGATGAGCGCATCCGCAATCACTATCAGAGCCGCTTTCAATACATTTTAGTGGATGAGTTTCAAGATACCAATAAGCTGCAATATCAATGGCTTAAACTATTAGCTGGCAAAGAAAATTGCTTGTTTGCGGTGGGCGATGATGACCAGTCCATTTACGGTTTTCGCGGTGCGCGCGTGGGCAATATGCGCGATTTTGAAACCGATTTCAATGTACAGAATATCGTTAAGTTAGAAGAAAACTACCGCAGCCACAGCAATATTTTAGATGCCGCGAATGCGATTATCTCGCACAACAAAAACCGCTTGGGTAAAAACTTATGGACATCCGCCGGCGCGGGCGAGCCAGTTAGAATCTATGAAGCTTACAACGATAACGATGAAGCGCAGTTTATTGTCGATGAAGTGAAAATGCTGCAAAGTGAAGGCACGCCGCTGGCGGATATGGCATTGTTGTACCGCAGTAATGCACAATCGCGCGTATTGGAACATGCTTTATTTTCTGCCAACCTGCCCTATCGCGTGTATGGCGGTTTGCGCTTTTTTGAACGTGCCGAAGTAAAACATGCGCTAGCTTATATGCGCTTAATGGCGAATGCCAATGACGATACGGCTTTGTTACGTGTGATTAACTTCCCTGCTCGCGGTATAGGCGCACGTAGCCTTGAGCAATTGCAAGAAGGCGCACGCCAGAATGATTGCAGTTTATGGCAAGCGGCGCTTAATAAAGTCGGCAATGGTCGCGCTGGTGGTAAGGGAATTGAAGGCTTTGTTGCCTTAATTCGTGAAATGACAGACCAAGCTTACGGGATTACCTTGGCAGAAGTAGCTGAACTAGCCACCACTTTTTCCGGCTTAAAAACGCATTATCAAAATGACAAAGATGGCGAAGACCGCATTGAAAACTTGGAGGAACTGATTACCGCAGCAGTCGCCTTTACTAACCAATCTTTTGGCAACCACAATAACGTCGATGGCGATACCGAACAAGATTTGATGACGCAATTTTTAACCCATGCGAGCTTAGAAGCGGGCGATCATCAAGCGACAGTCGGTTACGATGCGTTGCAATTAATGACTGTGCACGCAGCAAAAGGCTTGGAATTTAAAGCGGTTTTTATTAGCGGTTTGGAAGAAGGCCTTTGCCCGCATGAAAATAGTTTAAGTGAAAACAATGGCTTAGAAGAAGAGCGGCGTTTGATGTATGTTGCCGTCACGCGTGCGCGCCAACGCTTATATTTAAGCCATGCGCAAAGCCGTATGCTGCATGGCCAAGTGCGTTATGGCATTCCATCGCGCTTTTTAGATGAGATTCCGGAAGCTTTATTAAAACGGCTGAACAGTAAACCGATGGCAAGATCAGCCAGCGGTTACGATGGAAGCTATATACAAAAAAGCTTGCAAGCATCGGCGCAGAACGCCAATATTTATCCGTTCAAAATCGGTCAAAGTGTACGCCACCAAAAGTTTGGCGAAGGTGTTGTGGTGAGCTACGAAGGCAATGCGGATAATCTGGTGATTAAAATCAATTTTGGCAACAATGGCCTAAAAGCGTTGGCGATGGAATATGCCAAATTAGAAAAGATTTAGCCTAAAAATATCGTTAAGTATTATCAACACCTGCCGCGCGAAACACATCACGGTAACTCACATATTGAAACGCGAGCATCAATGTCGTTGCCAAGAGTAATACACCAAAAACCAACAGCGAAGCCAGCAACTCTCCGAAACTTGCCTGAACTAGGCTGATTACCGCAACCAGCATGCCCGCCGGAATCATCAATAACACAATGCCTGCGGTTAACAATAACCACGCAGCAGCCAGCGCAACCATATATTGGATTGAACCAGCGACGCTGGATTTGACGGCTTTAATCACGCCATAGTTGTTAAAGGCAATTAACATCGGCGAAAACCATGTTGCCATTAATAAGGGCGCAGACAGCAGCAACACTTTAAGCAACAAAGGCAACATTTTTTCCATCACTGATGCCGCTTGCGCTTCGGTCATCACACCTTCCACTTGCGACACTTTTAATACATTTTGAATATCGCTATTAAGCAGCAAACCAACCAAAATGCCATACAGCAGACAAATCGCGCCTAAGCCGATTAACGCTTTTATTTTAGGTTGAATAGTATTAAGCACGGCGCTCAAACTCTGAGTTTGTTGTGTATCGGCGTTGCGATAGAGGCTAATTGCAAACACCAAAAAAACCGGCCACATTAATATCACCACAAAGGTGAAAAGTTGCAAGCCTGGGATAGATGGGATCATCATAAAAATTGCGACGTAGCTAAGGCCCAGCAACATCCATCTGCTTGGATTGCTTTTAAACAAAGCCACCGCTTCTTTTACCCAACCGATGCCTGTTTTAGTACGTGATTCTAAAATTGCCATTATTTAAACTTTCTTTAACTTGCCAATAAGTTGCATTGTGTTACCTGGTTCTAAAATGTCTAATTCTGATGCCATTTCAATACGATTCTTTAAGATATTTTTAAAGTGATCAGGGTCTTTTGCATGCGTCAATTCACCAGTGGCAGGAAAGTGAAAATCATATAATCGCGATAGCCAAAAGCGTAACCCTGCGCGGCGCAGTAATGCTGGCCAGTGATGCAATTCAGCATCTGTAAATAGCCGCACCTGTTGATAAGCCGTCAGGAAATTTTCCAGCTTTTCTGCATCAAAAGCACCATCTGTATTGATGCACCACTCGTTCACTGCAATCGCCACATCATAGGCAATTACATCATGACAGGCATAATAAAAATCAATAAAGCCGCCCAGCTTATCGCCATCAAACAACACATTGTCGCGGAATAAATCGCCATGAATCACACCATGTGGGCAATCGTTTAAGTTTAACCCTGCCTGAAAAGCCAACTCAGTTTTGAGCAAAACGGCTTCATCAGCAGTCAGTTTGGGTAGCACTTGCTGTGCTGTTTGATTGCGCCAGTTTGCGCCACGTTGATTGTGCGAAGTGGACCGAAAACCTAGCCCAGCTACGTGCATGTGCGCAAGGGTCTGTGCAACCGCAACGCATTGCGCCAAGTTGGGCGATTCGACATCGCGCCCATGCAGGCAACTGACCATTAACGCTGGCTTGCCTTTTAACGTATGCAAAGCAATGCCATTTTTATCGCGAATCGGCGCTGGGCAAGGCACATCGTGTTTTGCCAGAAAGGTCATTAAATCAACAAAATACGGCAGTTCGTCTAAATCATTTTTTTCAAATATCGTCAGTACGTAGCGGGCATTTGCCGTCACAACAAAATAATTGGTATTGGTGATTCCAGCTGCGATGCCTTTTAATTCAACGATGTCGCCAATGGCAAAATCGCGCAACCAAGCATGCACATCTTCAAGCATTAAGGTGGTAAAAACTGACATATTAAAACTGTTAAGTCCCGCAATTAACTGGGTAATTACTCAAAAAATTAAGAGGGCAATGCCCTCTTATGAACCGCGATTTAAAAAACTTAAAACCTGAAAATAATCCACTTCGGCACGCTTAGCGGTGCATTTGGCCCAACATTCACCCATGCACCATTTGAATCTTCTTTGTGCAAGTAATAAGGCACGCCATGCGCTGGCGTCACTTTCATCATATACATTTCACCATTGATGCGATATTCCTCAATGGTTTCAGAGCCTTTTTTACGAATGGTAATTTGCGGCTCAATCGCAGGGTCATCAAGCGGTTCGCCATCTATCACTTTAGGTGGCGGTTGCACTTGTTCTAATGGCTCTAAATTATCAGGCTGCGCTGTTAAAGCCACATTTGGCAACATTAACGCAGGCAACATGGCTGTTAATACTGTGATTATTTTTAATATTTGCATCACAAACTCACTCTCTGATTGATGTTCAATCATTCTAACAAAAAGCCTATATAAAAACCCACACGCAATTAAATAAAACAGGCTTACAAGTAAAGCTGCATTCTGCGTTCAGCGGGCGATAATTCAAAGCCAGTCAATTCGTAATGTTTAAAAATTGCCTCTACAATTTCTTTAGGATCATCAATCAACTGAATCAGGTCCATATCCTGCGCAGATGCCATGCCTTCATGCACCAACGTATTTTTCAGCCAATCCAGCAAGCCTACCCAATATTCTTTACACACTAGAATAATCGGTATCTTGCGCGACTTGCCTGTTTGCACCAACGTAATCGCTTCCATCAACTCATCCAAAGTACCAAATCCGCCTGGCATCACCACGTAAGCGCCAGCGTATTTCACAAACATCACTTTGCGCATGAAAAAATATTTAAAGCTAATGTCAATATCCTGATAACCGTTGCCATCTTGCTCAAAAGGCAACTGGATATTCAAACCTACGCTTGGTCCAACACCTTCAAACGCGCCTTTATTGGCTGCTTCCATAATGCCCGGGCCACCACCAGAAATCACACTAAAACCGGCGTCTGACAAAGCGCGCGCGATTTCTTCGGTTAGTTGATAATAAGGATGATCGGGCTTGGTACGCGCACTGCCAAAAATAGAAACGGCAGGCGTAATTTCTTTTAACCTTTCGGTGGCAGACACAAATTCTGCCATAATCTCAAAAGCATGCCACGATTCAGTTTCACCGCTGGCGCCATTGAACAATTCTGAATCGTTTGTTTTCGGTAATTTTTTTATCATTGGTTAACTCAATTACTATTCGTTAATTATTTAAATATAGCATTTATACACTATGAAAACGCTCTTACTTGTAGATGGCTCTTCTTACCTTTATCGCGCCTTTCATGCCTTGCC
>JAZKEJ010000058.1:0-20611 GCA_040387095.1 Pseudomonadota bacterium
AACGCTTTTCCATGATGAAAATTAGCGCGATTCGGTTTTAGCTCGAACTGATATTGCGTTGGATTGATTTGCACCCAACTGGCTAATTGCGCAATCGGTTTTGCGTTGGCATCGAAATCGACCAAGCTTTGATAAAGCAAACGATTGACGCGTGCTGAAGCCGCATCAGTTGCATAGCGCGGATCAAGATTGAGCGGCGCTTGCGCGATGGCGAAATTGATTTCACTATTAGATTTTTGCGTATTACAAGCGGTTAAAATGAGCGCAAAAAGCGCGATTAAAACGCTGGTTTTTTGAAGTGATTTAAGCATTCAACTCAAACAGCGCAATCGATTCCACATGCGCTGTGTGCGAAAACATATTGATAACGCCCGCCGCGCTTAGCGTGTAGTTTCTTTCATTCACTAGCACGCCAGCATCGCGCGCCAACGTGGCGGGATTGCACGAAACATAGACGATTGTTTGCGGGCTGTTGCTGGCATCCAGCGCTTTAATCAATTCAAATGCGCCATCGCGCGGCGGATCGACCAGCCATTTATCGAAACGGCCTAAACTGGTTAACGCTTCTGGCGTCATTTTAAATAAATCGGCTACGCCAAATTCCACGTCTTTTATATGGTTAAGTTCCGCACTTTCATTGGCGCGTTCCACCAGATTCGCCAAGCCTTCCAGCCCCAAAACAGATGCACCACTGCGCGCAATGGGCAACGTAAAGTTACCAATGCCGCAAAAGAAATCGGCGATTTTTTCGCCTTTTTTGGGTGTTAACAATTGCATGGCGCGGCGAATCATCACTTGGTTAATTTGCGGATTCACCTGCGTGAATTCATTTGGCTTGAATGGATACGTGACATTGAATTCCGGCAGACTGTATTGCAATTGTTCGCCATCTAGCGGCCAAAACGGTTTAATCGTATCCGGCCCTTTGGTTTGCGTCCATACTTGCACCTGATATTGGTCAGCAAAGGCTTTAAACAGCGCTTCGTCTTCAATACTTAACGCTTGCATAATGCGAAAAATCAATACGATGACGGGTTTATTATTGCCTGAGCTGTCACTCACGGCTTCGCCGACGGCCAGCTCGATTTGCGGCAATTGATTGCGAGTCGTTAACTGCGCAATCATCTGCTGCAAAGGTACGATTAACGCCGATACTTCCGGCACCAGCACTTCGCACGAATTCATATCCGCCACATAGCGCGTGCCTTTTTCGTTGAATCCCACCAGCACGCGCTGTTTTTTCTCCACATATTTCACGCTCAAGCGCGCTTTATGGCGATAACCCCAAGTCGGGCCATACAAAGGCGGCAGCATATTTTCTGGCTTCACCTTGCCGATATGCCACAAATCGTTTTCCAGCAAACGCTGTTTGGCCGCCACTTGGGCATTAATATCCAAGTGCTGCAATTTGCATCCGCCACATAGTCCAAAATGCGGACATTTTGGAACCACGCGCTGGTTGCTTTGCTTGATGACGGAAATGATATTCGCCACTTCGTAACTGGGCTTAATATGTTGCGATTGATAAGTCACACTCTCATTCGGCAGTGCGCCATCGATAAAAATCGTTTTGCCATCCACATGCGCAACGCCGCGTCCTTCTTGGTCTAGCGATTCGACTACGGCTGATAAAATAGGATTTTCTGCGGGATTTTTAAAGGCTTTTTGTCGATTTCTTCTCATGGCCGCTATTTTAGCTGAATGGCTAGGTTAGAGGAAATTGAAGTGAGATCAGAAATATCACAGCTTTAATAGCACAAGCAGCGCCGAGAGTTGAAAAACGTAATTAATCAAGCATGTTTTTGTTTAAACCAAGATTTATTAATAAGCTCTATTAAAAAGTCACTTTTAAACCCAAGCCGTTAAAAACTCTGTCCAATGCGGCGATTGATGATCTGTTGCATAACCATTCAATGTTTCGCGTACCAATTTTATTTCTGCTGCGTATTCTGTTTTATTTAAATACCCGCGCATCAGTTGAAAACGCAAGTAGACCAAATGTGTATTGGCGACATCGGTTTCGCAATAATCGCGGATCTCTTGAATTTTGCCAGCCTTAAATGCATCCCACACTTTGCTGCCATCCATACCCAGCTTGCCCGGAAAGCCGCATAATTTAGCCAAATCATCCAAGGGCGCATTAGCACGCGCGTTATACAGCGCCAGCAAATCCATTAAATCCAGATGCCGCATGTGGTAGCGGCTGATGTAATTATTCCACTTGAAGTCCTTATTATCGTCACCTAAATCCCAATAGCGTGGCGCGACAAGATTATTAATCATGGCGCGATAATGCAAAACAGGCAAATCGAATCCACTGCCGTTCCAAGAAATAATCTGCGGCATGTATTTTTCAATGCCATCAAAAAAACGTTGAATGATTTCGGCCTCAGATGAGTCTGCATCACCCAGCGTCCATACTTTAAAATTATTGCCCTCGCGCAGAGCGCAAGAAATTGCACATACTTTATGTTGATGCAAGGGTAAAAAATCGCTGCCGTTATGCTGGCGACGCTGATGCAAGGCAATATTAGCCACCTCTTCATCCGTTACATCTTTAGACAAATTTAGCAGCGCCCTCAAGCCTGCTGTGTCTGGAATCGTCTCAATATCAAATACTAAAGTTGGCGTCACGTATGCACTCGCTTACCTGTCGGTGCTTACGCAGTCAGGTTGCTGAACTGGTGTGCATCGTTTTATGCCTTCCTCGTTTATGCCACCACGAACATTTCTGTATTGGGCAAAACAAATCTGACTTTCCTCATATTTTCGCATTCTAGTTTCACAACTATCGTCGGGCTTGACTTGCGAGTTAGGCAAATTTTTAGACGCAGGGACTTCCAACACAATCGGTTTCGATTCCTCAGGATCAACAGCTTGATCGTCCGCATCATTTTTGATATTCGGCATTACTGGTGCGGATATCACGTTTTCCTTGATCTCCACTATTTTTGCTTTATTTTTATATTTAGCCGGAACCTTATCGCCATAATTAGTGATGCCTTTTTCATCTACCCATTCGTAGGTTGCGGCATGGCTGAAAGTAAAATAAGTTAACCCTAAAAATAGTATTAAAAACTGTTTAATGTGCATATTTATCCAATCATTTATCTGGTTTAAATTTATCCAGCTTAAACTTATATAGCTTAATTTACAGGGTTAAAAATTACTTTTTCACCCAAGTGCCTGCACTTTGATAATACCAGCCGCTTTGCGCTTTATCGACCCAGCGGCCGGCAAAAGTGTTGCGAATATCGCCTGCCCATTCTGCGTGACCGTTTGCTACTGCGATTTCTTTATATAAGGCATTGCGGTCGTTATTTTCTGCCGACACCAATCTGTTAATGCCGCCTCTGTCTTTTAAGGGCACAGCTGTCGCATCGCGTACAGCAATTAGTCCATCGGCGGTTAAACCAACCGCACCGCTAGTGTAGTGCGGGCTTAGTTGCGTATGACGCGTTTGCATGCTGTTTTTAATGGCAGTGATTGCAGGTGTATTCACATCTAAATCTGCAGCCGCATTAACCCATTGGCTACTAAATAATGTCACCAACATGAGTATAAAAGTTGTGATTAATTTTTTCATGGTATTTCCTTAAATTCAATATCCGGTTATTTGGCAGGCGTATTTGCAGGATTGGCCATATCCGGATTGCTGTTAACAGGTTTAACTGGTGCAGCATCATCTGGCTTAGTTTCGCCAGGTTTTAATTGCCACACTTCGTCAATAATTTTATCTGCGGCCTCTTCTGCCGCCGCGGCAGGAAAGTAAATATTAATGGTGACGCAAGCAGGAATTAATAAAATAAATGCCCCGATAATGCTAATTTTTTTCATTGTTATGATCCCAAATTTAATCTTAAGTTAACGCTTACTTCACAATCACTTTTGTATTACTGTCGGTAATACGTTTAATTCTACCCAACAAATCGGTCAAACTCACTTTTTGCGTGTAACCGTTCACATTCACTGCGGGGATGCCTTTACCTTTAACGATGACATAGCCATCTGCCGTTGACTCCACACCGCCCATTTCGCAAATATCTTGCCTTAATTTACAGCTTAACCCTATTTTGTCGTAATTAAACTCTTTAAAGAATCGCAAAAAAGTGCGCTGCAAAGCCGCCGCAGTACCCTCGCCGCCCAAAGCAGTAATATTTTCTACCGCACGCTGCGATATTTTTTTCAGATGCTTGCCTTCGCTGGTTTTTATCGACGCATCCATTTGTACCGGTTTCCAATTTTCCAGCACCAAATCCCTGACATCGCCATCCAGCTTACCTTCAATCGCACCAAAGCTAAACGTGCGTGTTAAATCGCCTAAATCCAGATTACGCATTTTCAAATCTGCATACAACCGCGGCGCAACCCCAAGCGGGTCATCGATGATTAAATTGTTCATGCCAATCTTGCCGCTAAACGCGTTAAACGTCATCGCGCCATCCATATTGAGCCGTTTATCGGCATAAGTCACTAGCGGTATTTGCCCAGAAATTTGGCCTTTCATGGTTGGCCAGCCCAGCACTTTGCTGAATTCATTGAGCGTGACCGGAATTAAATCCATACGCAAATGCCAAGCCCAATTATCGCCCAAGCGCACCGCTGATACATCGTATAAATTTAATGAGCCGTCCAAAACAGGCAAATTTAACTGTGGTGAAGTCAGCGAAAATCGATTGATTTCTGCGGTTAACTTGGTTTCGCGTAATGGCAATTTAAGTAAATGGCCGCTCTGGTACGCC
Source organism: Pseudomonadota bacterium (assembly GCA_040387095.1). Lineage (GTDB taxonomy): Bacteria > Pseudomonadota > Gammaproteobacteria > Burkholderiales > Methylophilaceae > Methylotenera_A. The sequence goes on from JAZKEJ010000058.1 coordinate 4,743, forward strand.
AATTGCAGATTTTTCGGTTCGTCATAATCCCACGGAATATGCGCATTGATACGACTAAAGCCAAATTTGCCATTCTTGTCTTCAATATTGGCATCGCGCAAATCCAGCGAAAAACTGGTTGGCGCTAGATTTTTAATCTCAAATTGCCAGTCTGCCTTGCCGGAAGCGTGCATATTGCCAAACGCGGATTTTTCCGCCATTGGCTTTAAAAAAACCAAATAAAGTCCTGCAAAATCGACATTTTTTGCATTCACTTTTACATCTTCGACTATTTTGGTTTTGGTGTTAATCGTCGCAGTTGCCTGCATTTTTCCTACTTCGTTCACTTGTAAACTGGCGTTTTGAATATTCAGGATATCTTGTTTAAATATGCCGTTAATTTCAAACGAGTTACCGGCTTTGCCAAAGTAAAATGGCTGCCAATACAATTCACCGGCAGTCCAGCTGATTAAACCGTTCCAAGCCCAACTCTCATTTTGCCTATTGTGTTTGGCGGCCATTTTAATTTGACCCACCAGTTTTTCACCCGCATGCAAGCCAGATTCATCGCTAAAACTGGCACCGTTAAATGCAATATCCAGTGCAAAATCCAGCGGATTACTGACAAAGTTAATTGAAAAAGGCGCGCTAATTTCTTTAGATAAAAACTGGCCATTTAAACACTGTATTTGACCGATTTTTTCGGTTAAAAACTGGCTGCATCTTAAATCGAAATGCGCAAAATCTTTTTCGTTGGCAGGTTTTAAATCGGCATTTAATAGCAGCGCTGGCTGCGCAGCTTTTAAGTCAACATGAAATTTGGCATTTTTAAGTTGCCCAGCTGGCGCGTCTACTGTATCGACAGTGATTTGAATGCTTGAGATAGCGTGAGCTGGCAGACTAAAAAAAATAAACGGTAAAAATATGACAAACAACCGAAAAATGCAGATTTCTAAATGAGGCAAGGCGGAAAGCAAAAAATCGGACACAGCATATAAGGGAATATGTAAGGACGTATTTTTTGCTTTGCAACGCGGCATCATGACGAAATGTGCGTTTTTAGGCGGGGAAAACGCCTGTCGAAAGATAACGGTCACCTCTATCGCACACGATTGAAACAATCACTGCGTTTTCTACTTCTTTGGATAATTGCAACGCAGTGTAAAGCCCGCCGCCGCTGGAAATGCCAGCAAAGATACCTTCTTCTGTCGCTAGTTTTCGCGTCATATTTTCAGCAATTTTTTGGCTAACATAACGTAATTCATCCACACGTTTTGCATCAAAGATCGTCGGCATATATTCTTCTGGCCATTTACGAATACCCGGAATTTGCGCGCCTTCTTCAGGCTGCACGCCGATGATTTGGATATTTTCGTTTTGTTCTTTTAAATAACGCGAAACGCCCATAATCGTACCTGTGGTGCCCATACTGGAAACAAAATGCGTGATTTTTCCTGCCGTATCGCGCCAGATTTCTGGACCTGTGGTTTCATAGTGCGCCAGCGGATTATCTTGATTGCCAAATTGGTCTAGCACAATGCCTTCGCCTTCCGCTTGCATTTTCATGGCGACATCGCGCGCCAATTCCATACTGCCATCTTTGGGCGTTAATACCAGTTCTGCGCCGTAGGCCTTCATACTTTGGCGACGTTCTATACTTTGGTTTTCCGGCATCACCAACACCATTTTATAACCACGCATCGCAGCCACCATCGCCAATGCAATGCCGGTATTGCCACTGGTAGCTTCAATCAGCGTATCGCCGGGTTTGATATCACCACGCGCTTCGGCACGGGTAATCATGCTGTAAGCTGGCCTATCTTTAACAGATCCGGCAGGATTGTTACCTTCTAATTTCAATAAGATAATATTGCTGGGATTTGGATTTAAGCGCTGCAATCTTACCAGCGGTGTATTGCCAACATAATGGTCTAAAGTACTGTCTAAACTATTGATATGCATACGATTAAGTCTTTTGATTATTGTTTAAATTTTTGAAATACATGGTTGCAAATGCGGTTAATAAAATAACGACTGGGCCAGCAAAAACGCCGTAATAGATCATATATGCCACGCCCGACTGCGCTCCCGCATGGGCAAATGCATGCCAAAAAGTGAAATTGTTGAATAATCCGTATACAAATAGCGCGACCAAGAATAGTGCAAATGCACTTAACCCATATTTCAAGCCAATTTTCCAGTGTTTTAACATGTTAAGTTGCTTTTCTAGTCACTAAATATATTGCATAAGCCGCAAAACCTAAGAATGAGATTAAGCCTAATTGCGGCAATGTTAAGCCCAAAAATGTCCAGTCTATCGCTGCGCAATCGCCTGTGCCGCGAAACAGCAATTTAAAGGCTTTTTGCAGTGGAAAATTCTCAAACATATAATCGAAGCCCACGCCGCAATCGGCAATCATACTTTCGCGATTGGCTTGCAGATACCAATGCCGAATCGCCACGCCTGCACCGCCCAGCGAAGTTAAGACTTGCAAAACCGCGAATATTTTTTTTAATATATTGGCAGGTGGAATAAATGCAGCGATTAAAAACAGCACGCCCAAGCCCATAAATACCATGCGCTGCGTGATGCATAATGGGCAAGGTTCTAGCTTGTAAGTGGTTTGAATCACCAAAGCTAACGTAACGATACCAAAACATAAAACAAAACCCAGCAAATAGCCGTTTCTGCCGGTGAATAATATGGCGAATAGTTTTTGACTCATGAAAGTTAACACCTATAATTGCGCAAATAATGATTGTAATTGATAAAACCGCATGACTGAACCCACAAGCTATTCTGATACGCAAATAATGCCCGCCAATATCATAACCGTCAGCGAGCTGAATCGTTTAGCGCGCGAAGTGCTGGAGCAATCTTTTCCGTTATTTTGGGTGTCGGGCGAAGTTTCTAATTTTACGCGCGCCGCGAGTGGCCATTGGTATTTTTCGTTGAAAGATAATACCGCACAAGTGAAATGCGTGATGTTTAAAGGACGCAATAGCTATGTGGATTTTATACCGCGTGAAGGCGATAAAATAGAAGCAAGAGCAACCGTCACTTTGTATGAAGCGCGCGGCGATTTTCAGTTAACGGTTGAATTTGTGCAAAAAGCAGGTCTGGGTGCGTTGTTTGAAGCGTTTGAAAAACTCAAAGCCAAACTGGCGCATGAAGGTTTATTTGATGCAGCGTTTAAAAAAACAATTCCCGTCAACCCGCATACAATCGGCATTGTCACTTCGACCGATGCAGCGGCTTTGCGCGATGTGTTAAGCACACTCAGGCGACGAAATCCCAATGTAAAAGTCATTATTTATCCAACGCCTGTACAAGGCAAAGGCGCTGCTGCGCTAATTGCCAAAGCCATCTGCAGCGCAAGCCAGCGTGCAGAAGTGGATACGCTGATTATTTGCCGTGGCGGCGGCAGCATGGAAGATTTATGGCAGTTTAACGAGGAAATTGTTGCCCGGGCAATTGACGATTGCCCTATTCCGACGATTAGCGGTGTTGGCCATGAAACCGATTTTACTATTTGCGATTTTGTGGCAGACGTACGCGCGGCAACACCAACAGCGGCGGCAGAACTGGCTTGTGCAGATATTCGAGCATTGCAGAATCAATTGCTTAACCTACAAAATCGACTCAATAAACAGGTTAACTTTTTACTGAATCAAACCGCACAAAAGCTGGATTATTTAGCACGCAGACTGATTTCGCCTAAACAGCAGATTGCAAATCGCGCCACGCAAATCAAGCAATTGCAGCATCGCTTAACTTTATCCATACAGCAAAACCTGCAAACTCATGAGCAGAAGTTGCTGCGATTATCCAGCAGTATTGAGCAGTTGAACCCCAATGCGGTATTAGCGCGCGGCTATTCTATTGTGCATAGCGAAGTGAGTCAAATCGATATGCTGAACCCTGTGCAAAAGCAGGTAATCACAGATGCGCAGCAGATAGCGCCAGCAGCATTATTGAATATTACTTTTTATAAAGGTAGCGCCAAAGCTAACGTAATTAGCATCAAAAATGCGGGTAAATAGCTTAATTGCGCATACTTCTTAATTGGGCTTACATCCGATTTTCACTTGGTTTAACCCTTTAATTGGTTGATAATACGCAATCGTATTCATACGCATCAATATGACCAATCAACCTCGCAGTAAAGCAACTCTTTCCACCATGGCGTTAGCCGCTCTGGGTGTGGTATTCGGCGATATTGGCACCAGCCCGTTGTACACGATGAAAGAAGTTTTTTCAGTCGGGCATCATCCACTTCCGCTGAATGCCATGAATGTTTATGGCATTTTATCGCTCATTACATGGGCGTTGATTCTGATTGTGTCCATTAAATACGTGGCTTTTATCATGCGCGCCGATAATCGTGGCGAAGGCGGCATTATGGCTTTGCTGGCTTTGGCATCCAGAAACGCTGCCGGCAACACTAAAAAACAACGCTATATCATGCTGTTAGGTATTTTGGGCGCCTGCATGTTTTACGCCGATGGCATGATTACGCCAGCCATTTCAGTACTGTCTGCGGTGGAAGGCTTAGAAGTAGCTGCCCCCAGCTTGCATGAAGCGATTGTCCCGATTACTTTAGTCGTATTATTTTTGCTTTTTTGGGCGCAAAGCAAAGGTACGGCGATTGTGGGGGCGTTTTTTGGACCTGTAATGCTAATGTGGTTTAGTACGTTGGGATTACTAGGCATCATCAATATTCTGCATGACACCACGATATTAAACGCACTTAACCCGATTTACGGCGTGAAATTTTTTATGATTCAGCCGTGGATAGCCTTTGTAGCGCTTGGCGCAGTAGTGTTAGCGGTGACTGGCGCAGAAGCCTTGTATGCTGATATGGGACATTTCGGACGCTTTCCCATCCGCCTGGCTTGGTTTGGTTTTGTTTTACCTGCTTTATTGCTCAATTACTTTGGTCAAGGTTCTTTAATGCTGCATAACGCCGCTTCGATTAAAAATCCTTTTTACTTAATGGCGCCAGAATGGGCTCTGTTCCCGCTGATTATTTTAGCGACCTTAGCTACCGTAATCGCTTCGCAAGCTGTTATTACCGGCGCATTTTCAGTATCGCGTCAAGCATTGCAATTGGGTTATTTGCCACGCATGCACATTCAACACACATCCGAAAGCGAACAAGGCCAAGTGTATATGCCGCGCGTCAATTGGGGTTTAATGATTGCCGTGATGGCGCTTGTAATTGGCTTTGGCAGTTCTGGCGATTTAGCAGCTGCCTATGGCATAGCCGTCACAGGCGATATGGTGATTACTACTTTATTAGCTGCAGTGGTATTCAGAGAGATTTGGCGCTGGGGCAAACTAAAAACCGGCTTGTTAATCACGTTGTTTTTAGTGGTGGATTTAGCATTTTTCGGCGCAAATGTGCTAAAAATTCCTGACGGTGGCTGGGTTCCGCTAGTCATTGGTGTGGTGATTTTTGTCCTAATGCTTACCTGGAAAAATGGCCGAACCTTGGTTTACAGCCGCTTAAAATCTGAATCGATGGCGATTGAACCTTTTATTGAAGCGATTAGCGCTCATCCGCCACAACGCGTGCCCGGCATTGCTGTATTTATGACGCCAAACCCAGAAGGCGTGCCGCATGCGATGTTGCATAATTTAAAACATAACAAAGTACTGCATGAAAAAGTCATGATTCTAACGGTTAAGTTTTTAGATGTGCCGCACACAAACACCGAAGAACGCGTGACTGTTGAAGCGATGTTGCATGAGTTTTACCGTGTAACGGTGAGCTATGGCTTTAAAGATGAGCCTGATTTACCGCGCGATTTGTTGCTGTGTGAGGCAAGGGGCTTAGCTGTTGATCCTATGAACACCTCGTTTTTCATCGGTAAGGAAAGTCTGATCGCCTCTGAAAAATCCGGCATGGCAATTTGGCGTAAAAAAATATTCGTGGGTTTATTCCGCACCGCAGAAACCATTACCAATCAATTTAAATTACCACCTAATCGTGTTGTAGAATTAGGTTCGCAACTTAAAATTTAGCAAAATAGTCCACATTTAAAATGAATATTAACTTTTTTGTTACTGAAACGTTTATACATTCATTCACCTTTTATGACTGCTATTGTGCAGACTTTAAATCTCTTGATTTTAGGAAACTCTTATGAAAAAAATTACGGTAATTATTTTGTCAGCTTTGTCTTTGCATTTGGCCAGCTGTTCCACCACCACACAAGACAGTGTTTCTGGCGTTAAGCGCTCACAATTACTGCTGATGCCTGCCGCTACTGTCGATAGCATGTCTGCGCAAGCTTACACAGAAACGCTTAAAGAAGCTGAACAGAAAAAAACATTGAATGCAGACAAAGCCATGCTAGCGCGTGTGCGTGGTATTTCCAATAGACTGATTGCGCAAGTTGGCGTGTTTCGTCCTGATGCCGCCCAATGGAATTGGGAAGTGAACGTAGAAAAAAATGACCAACTGAATGCCTATTGCATGCCAGGCGGCAAGATTATGGTTTACTCTGGCTTGATTGAAAAAATCAATGCCACGGATGATGAGCTGGCTGCTGTAATTGGCCATGAAATTGCACACGCTTTGCGCGAACATGGCCGTGAACGCATGTCGCAAGCTTATGTGCAACAATTCGGCCTGCAAGCCTTGGCTGCTTTTGCTTCAGGCACAGCTGGCGGCGTTGCAGTTCAGGCTGCAGGCGCAGGTTCACAGTTATTTTTTGCTTTGCCCAACGGTCGCGAACAAGAGCGTGAAGCGGATAAAATGGGTTTGGAATTAGCCGCACGCGCTGGCTTTAACCCAAATGCAGCGGTGACTTTGTGGCAAAAAATGAGTGAGCAAAGCAAAAGCGCACCACCAGAATTTTTTAGCACCCACCCTGCCAGTGATAATCGCATTGCAGAATTAAAAGCCTTAACGCCAAAAGTAATACCATTATATGAAGCAGCAAAAGCTAAAAAATAATCCATGCTTATGCCGGGTTTAGTATTAATCCGGTTTTAGCTCAAAGCGCATTGCTCATCACAATGCGCTTTATTTTTTATGCTGCTCAAAGTTTAAGTGTGCATTTTTTTGGCTAAATGTTGATATAGGTTAAAATATCGCTTTTGCTTAATTAACTACCTGAGAACACTATGGATCCACGTCAAAGTATCATCGAAGCCGCGTTTGAAGACCGCGCCAACATTAATCCAGCCAATGCCACATCAGAATTAAAAATGCAGGTTGAGTCTGTATTAAAAGATTTAGATGCCGGCACTTTACGCGTAGCTAGCCGTATTGGCGACACGCAAACATGGGAAACACATCAATGGCTAAAAAAAGCTGTATTGCTGTCTTTTAGATTAGAAGACAACAAATTATTAGATGACGGTGTCACCAAATATTTTGACAAAGTGCCGCCAAAATTCGCTGATTACACTGAAGCCGATTTCAAAGCAGGAGGCTTCCGCGTGGTGCCGAATGCGATTGTGCGTCGCGGTTCATTTATCGGCAAAAATGCAGTGTTAATGCCGTCATATGTCAATATTGGCGCTTATGTTGGTGAAGGCACAATGGTGGATACTTGGGCTACTGTCGGTTCATGCGCGCAAATCGGTAAAAACGTGCATTTATCTGGCGGCGTTGGTATTGGCGGCGTGCTGGAACCAGTACAAGCTGGCCCAACCATTATTGGCGACAACTGCTTTGTGGGCGCACGCAGCGAAGTGGTTGAAGGTGTTATTGTAGAAGACAACTGTGTGATCTCAATGGGCGTTTATATTGGCCAAAGCACCAAAATTTACGACCGCGAAACAGGCGAAGTGTTTTATGGTCGCGTGCCAGCAGGCTCGGTGGTGGTTTCTGGAAACTTGCCATCAAAAGATGGTAGTTACAGCTTGTATTGCGCGGTAATTGTTAAAAAAGTAGATGCAAAAACCTTAGGTAAGGTAGGCATTAACGAATTATTACGTGGCATTTAATCGGCTAATTCAACCTAATCAATAATCAGTGCAAATAATCAACGGAACGCATCGCAAAGCTGCGTTTCATTGATCAACAAAAGCAAAAGAATTCTTGCTTAAAAAGATGACACAGCTTTTACTAACTCGCTTAATAACAAAGTAGCTAAATTTTCGACATTTTTTTAAAAGTAGTCTTTTACAAAGCATTACTAAATCTTAATTAAGTTATATTAGTTAACTTATTTATATCTATAAAACCCCCTTGAGCCACACGCTTTGCTTAGCAATGCAAATGCATGGCTTTCTCATCAGCTGCATTTCCACTTACCAATATACGTAAATAATTCCCTGGCACATTAATTGCTTATCTTTGCATTAAAATAATATTATCGATATTAAAGATGACGATGACAACAGAATTTCACTATGATATTTGGCTGATATTACTCTCGCTGATAGCGAGCAGTTTTGCCATGTATATTACTTTTGGATTTATTGACCGCTTATATCGCACGACATCTAAAAATAGAAATATTCTATTTGCCGTGTATTCAATTGCAATCGGCACTGGCTTGTGGGCGATTCATTTTATCAATTTGTTGATTTTTCATAACCATTCAGTCATTAACATCTTTTCTGTGGACATGCTGGAAGCTTGGCTAATTGCTTTATTAATCGGATTGACCTTATGTTATGCTGCCAGCAAAAAAGTGGTTGCGCTAGCCAACCTTATGCTGAGTGGCGCGGTTATTGGCTTTGGTAGCTATGCGATGTTTTATTCGGCATTGACTGGCTTAAACAAAACCAACAGCTTTTCCAGCGCTACTACGTTAATCACATTCGAACCCTTATCATTACTAATCGCGCTATCAGTGGCTTTTATTGCTTCCATCATTTCATTGGCCATTACCTCATGGATGAAAGACTACGCAGGCGAAAATAAAACCCTCATCAAATTTATTTTTTCATCAATCACCGGCACAACAATTTTAGCGATTCATGCCATATTCAACACCTCAGTCACGCTACATACACAAGCAACACAACTGCCTACTGCTGCATTTACAGACAAAACCATGCTGGCACTTGTGATCACGCTCGGCCTGGTATGTTTATTTTTAATCACATTCGTCATCGCTTTATATTATGAAAAATTTGGTGTCAGCACTTTTCAAATCAGCATGATGGAAAGACCAAACAATGCCGACACTTCGAATAATGGATACAAAGATCCATTAACCAAACTACCAAACAGACGCGCTTTTCAACGTGAGTTAGAAGTTGCGGTAAAACGCAGCTCGCGCGCAAGCAGTACCATTGCACTGGCTTACATTGATTTAGATCACTTTAAACCGATTAATGATAATTTTGGCCATCATGTCGGCGATGCAGTTTTATTGTCTGTCGCAAAACGCCTGAATGCAGCAGTACGCGTTTGCGATTCAGTTGCGCGTATTGGCGGCGATGAATTTGTGGCATTAATCGAGGAAATCAAATCGGATGAGGACATCATTCCGATTGTGGAACGTATTGTCCAGTCGATCAAAGAGCCATTTATTGTAGAAAACCATCAAATCGATATTTCATGCTCAGTTGGGATTGCGGTTTACCCGCGCGATGGTGATATAGACAAACTAATGGTTTGTGCTGATGCTGCGATGTATAAAGCCAAAGAAGACGGCAAAAATCAATTCAGATTTTTTGATTCTGAAATTGAATCCGCCTCAGACCAAATGCTGGAAATGCAACGCGATTTACGCTTTGCCATTGAAAACAATGAATTCAGCCTAGTATTTCAGCCAAAAGTGAGTTGCAAAACACAATCACCCGTGGGTGCGGAAGCATTAATTCGCTGGAATCACCCAACGAGAGGCGTGGTTTTACCGATTACTTTTATGCCAGCGGCGGAACGTTTTGGACTGATTAATCAGATCAACGACTGGGTAATAGAAGAAGGCTGTCGCACTATTTATCGCGCGCGCAATGCAGGAATTGATTTAAATATATCGATTAACCTTGCGCGCCAACAATTTAGAAACCCGAACTTGGTTGACGAAATACTGCATTTGCGAAAACGCTACAAAATATCAGCAGATAGTCTAATGTTTGAAATTAAAGAAACGACGGCTGTGCGCAACGAAGCTCAATTTAAGCATTTATTACGTCAATTTAAAGCTGCTGACATCAAAGTAGCGTTGGATGATTTTGGCTCACATCAATTTAGTTTAAGCTATCTGCAACATTTAAATATTGATGAAATCAAGCTGGATAAAATTTTCATCGCCGAGATTAATGAAAACAGGGCATCTCGTGCTTTGGTCGATGCAGTGATTCGCCTTGCACATGCTCTGGGTTTAAATGTTGTAGCCGAAGGCGTAGAAACCGAAGCCCAGCGCGAAGCACTAGTCGATTTGAATTGCAATCATATGCAGGGTTATTTGTTCTCTAAACCACTTTCAGAAGAAAAATTACTCAAGCTATTTAAAGGATTGAGTGTTAACTTTGAATCAACCGGTCAATTTTCGGTATCAGATTATCAAGCCGAAACCGCTTAAATCCGCATAAGCACGACACGAGCGCTGGCTAGGTGTTAAAATAAGGCTTACATTGATTCAATCCTTCGGATTAAGCTTTATTGCTGTCAACCATGCAAAATACCATCAAACTTTACGGCATCTCAAACTGCAGCACGGTGAAAAAAGCGCGCGATTGGCTTGCTGCGCACAATATTGCAGTCGAATTTCATGATTTCAAAAAACAGGGCATTTCGGAAGCTGATTTAAATGGTTGGCTGGAACAAATACCATACGAAAAACTGATTAATCGAGCAGGTCTTACTTGGCGCGGTTTAGATGAGCAAACCAAGAATAGCGTCACAGATAACGCTTCTGCAATTGCATTAATGCAATCCAAAACCAGCTTGATCAAGCGCCCTTTGCTGGTTAAAAACAATGAAATCTTATGTGCAGGCTTTGATGAAAACCGCTACGCAGAAATTTTCAGCTTTTGAATTAAAACATATTAAGCCACTGTTGCAAAATCACTGTATTTGATTAAAGTGAGATTTAAATAAAAGTTAAATGAAAGTTTTAAGCCATGAATAAAGCATCTCCAACCAGTACGCTTGAGCTAGCCATTGATCTACTCAAACGCCAATCCAACACGCCACAAGATGCGGGATGCCAGGAAACCATGATTGCGCGGCTTGAGCCGCTGGGCTTTAAAATTGAACGCATGCGATTTGGCGATGTGGATAATTTTTATGCGCGTCGTGGCATGGCATCGCCTTTGCTGGTGTTTGCGGGTCATACCGACGTTGTACCTACGGGTCCGCTGGATAAATGGCATACACCGCCGTTTGAACCGACGATTGTGGATGGCATGCTTTACGCCCGCGGCGCGGCAGATATGAAAACCTCACTGGCCGCATTTATCACCAGCATTGAAGAATTTGTCGCGGAAAATCCAGGCCACAAAGGTTCTATCGGATTACTGATTACCTCAGATGAAGAAGGTATTGCGGTTAACGGCACGGTTAAAGTGGTGGAAGTATTAAAAAACCGTGGTGAATTGATTGATTATTGTATTGTTGGCGAACCTACATCTAACAAAGTTGTGGGTGATATGATTAAAAATGGCAGGCGCGGCTCGCTCTCTGGGAATCTTACGGTTAAAGGTCTGCAAGGCCATATTGCGTATCCGCATTTGGTTAAAAATCCTATCCATATGGTCGCTCCTGCCATTAAAGACATGGTAGAAATGACTTGGGATAATGGTAATGAATATTTCCCGCCAACCTCGTGGCAAATCAGCAATATGAATGGCGGCACAGGTGCTACCAATGTTGTGCCAGGAGAAGTAGAGATTTTATTTAACTTCAGGTTTTGTCCTGAATTAAACGGTGCAGGTAGCACTGAAGACAATTTAAAGCAGCGTGTGCACGCTATTTTAGATGGTCACCAATTGGATTACGATTTAGAGTGGGAGTACAGCCCGCCTTACATCACGCCGCGCGGCAACTTAGTTGAGGCGATATCCGAGGCGATCGTTGAAAGCTATGGTGTGATGCCAGAACTTTCGACTACAGGCGGCACCTCTGATGGCCGCTTTATTGCCAATATTTGCAAACAAGTGATTGAATTTGGCCCGCTCAATAAAACCATTCATAAATTGAATGAATGTGTAGGCGTGGCGGATATTGAGCCATTAAAAGAAACTTACAAGATCACGCTACAAAAATTAATTAAATAGAAGTAGATGACATGACGCATTTCCCAAGACTGACAGAAGAGTTATTCACCATCCGCGATTGGCTACGCTTTACAGTGAGCCAATTTGAAGAAGCCGAGGTTTTCTTTGGCCATGGCACCGATAACAGCTATGACGAAGCGGTTTGGCTGGTGATGAGCGCGCTACACCTGCCGCATGACACGCTGAATAATTTTTTAGATGCAGTGATTACAGAGCAAGAGCGCAAACATCTGGCGCATTTAATCGAGCAACGTATTATCAAACGCACGCCAACTGCGTATTTAGTGCGAGAAGCATGGCTGCGCGGCTTTAAATTTTATGTGGATGAACGCGTGATTGTGCCGCGTAGTTTTATTGCTGAATTATTAGATTTTAATGAAGAAGGCGAGCATGGTTTGCAGCCGTGGATTGAGCATCCAGAACTGATTAACTCTGCCGCCGATATTTGCACCGGTAGTGGTTGCTTAGGCGTTCTGCTGGCAAATGCTTTCCAGGATGCGGCGATTGATGTGGTGGATATTTCGCCAGACGCGATTGCGGTGGCTAATATCAATATTGCTAATTACGGCTTGCAAGAACAAATCACTGCGATTGAATCGGATATGTTTACTGCATTAGCAGGCAAAACCTACGATTTAATCATCAGCAACCCGCCTTATGTGGATGCGCCGAGCATGGCCAAATTACCGACAGAATACCGCAATGAGCCGCAATTGGCTTTAGGAAGCGGCACCGCTGGTTTGGATCACACACATACGATTTTGCGAGAAGCGGCTAATTATTTAAATGATGACGGCTTATTAATCGTCGAAATCGGTCATAACCGCGATGCCTTGCTAGAGGCTTACCCTGATTTAGCATTTACCTGGCTAACCGTCGAATCTGGCAATCAATATGTGTTTCTGCTTACCAAAGAGCAGCTACTTCACACTGCTGATTAAGCAAACTCTTTAATAATTAGGTTTACCGCTTTTTAGTTGTCGCTACAGGCAAATCGCTGGTTTGACGCACACGCCTGTTAGCAGTTTTCCTTGGTGCGGGCTTTTTAGCATCTGTACTTTTTGAGCCTGTATTTTTTGCAACGCGTCCACGCTGCACTGGCTTACCATCCTCACCGATTTCGCGCACAGGTCTGTCTAACGCGCTCATTCTTTGCTTACGTACTTTTGGTACAAATACCGCGGTGGCTTTGTCTTTTTCGCGTTGGTTTAATTGTCTTAACGGCGCTTTTGGCACTTCCAAGCCAGCCCATTCCAACAGTTCCACCACGGTTTTTTGTTCCAGTTTTAACATGGTGCCGCGTTTTACTCTGGGCGGTAAATTCACCGGACCAAAGCGCACGCGCATCAACCGACTGACAGGCAATTGAAACGCTTCAAATAAACGACGCACTTCGCGATTACGGCCTTCGCGAATAATAACTTGATACCAATGATTAGCACCTTCACCGCCTTGCGCGCTGATGCTATCGAAGCTTGCAGGGCCATCTTCCAGCTCAATGCCTTGTGTGAGCATGGTCATTTGCTCATCGGTCAATTCACCGAAAATCCGCACCGCATACTCGCGCTCCACTTCATAGCGCGGGTGCATAAAGCGATTCGCCAACTCACCGGAATTGGTGAATATCAATAAGCCGCTGGTGTTCATGTCCAGCCGCCCAATCGCAATCCATTTGCCATGTTTGATTTTTGGCAATTTGTCAAACACCGTCGCGCGTCCTTCCGGGTCGTCCTGGCTAACGATCTCGCCTTCTGGCTTATGGTAAATCAGTACTTGCGGCAATTCCGCCTCAAACGACAAACGCACCGGTCGGCTGTCAATACGCACCACATCATATTGCGTAACACCCGCACCGACTTTGGCGACTTCGCCATTAATGGTCACGCGCCCACTGGCAATCAGTTCTTCCATGTCGCGGCGCGAGCCTAAACCCTGTGTTGCTAATAATTTATGCAAGCGTTGTGTTGGTTCTGGCGCAGCGTTTTCGTCTATTTCCAGCTTAGTGAAGTTGGTTTTAGGTCGACGGATTTGCGCTTGCGGGTCGCGTTGTTGCTTGAAAGGACGTGCCATGATGAGCTTACTTTGATTTGCTAAGCCATGATTTTACAGTAGTTATTGCGAAAATCAGTATAAATTAACAAGGATGATGCTGATTACTTAACCATTTATTTTGCTCAATTTTTGAGGGTTAAGTTTTTAATGTTAACTTTTTGTAAGTTAACTTTCTAGTGGAATCTCGCTTTGCGCAAAATCTTCAAAAGGCGGCAACTCGCTTAAACTACGCAAATTCAAATCATCTAAAAAATGTTTGGTGGTGGCGTAAAGCGATGGTCGGCCAGGCACTTCGCGCTGCCCCACCACGTCAATCCAGTCGCGCTCCTGTAATTGGCGCATCACATTCGGGTTAACCGCTACGCCCCGAATCTGCTCGATATCGCCGCGCGTCACCGGTTGTTTATAGGCAATAATCGCCAATGTTTCCATCACGGCGCGTGAATATTTGGGCTGTCTTTCAGGATTCAGTCGCGCGATAAATTCGCTGTATTGCGCTTTTGCCTGAAAGCGATAACCCGTCGCCACTTGCACTAAATCCAACGCTTTAGCGGCATTTTCTTGCGCCCAATCTTGCTTTAACTCATCCAACAACATGCGCAAGGTGGTTCGTTCCATGCGGCCTGCAAACAGTTTTAGCAAATCATCCAAGCTTAATGGCTGACCAGCAGTAAGCAATGCAGCTTCCAGCACTTGTTTCATTTCGATGATGTTTTCAGGTTCTTTCAATTGTAATCATTCCCAAAATTCGTCATTCCCGCGTAGGCGGAAATCTAGGCAATTTTCAAATTTATTATACTTATCCAGATTGTGTTAATAATAACCTTAACTGGATTTGCGCCTGCGCGGGAATGACGATGCACACTAATCATTATCAGCACCGTTTGCCTGCAAGTAAATCGGCGAAAACGCTTGCTGCTGCGTAATACGAATCAAACCTTCTTTTGCTAACTCTAAAATCGCCAAAAAATGTACCACCAATTTGGCTAGGCCTTCGATACTCACATCGAACAACGCAGAAAACTCAACCATGCCATCGGTCTTTAAACGCCGTAGAATCAAGCTCATATGTTCGCGTACCGAAAGTTCTGATTTGCCGATTTTATGGTGTTTGGTCAATTTAGCGCGCTTGAGCACATTGCGCCACGCTTCTGCCAGTTCATCCAAGCTGACTTCAATCGGCTTAGTATCGGCAATATGTTGGTAATAAGCAGCAGCCACGCTAATATCCACGCCCACTTGGGGCATCGCATCCAATCGCTGTGCCGCCAGTTTAATCACTTCGTATTCCATTAATCGGCGTACCAGTTCTGCACGCGGATCATCTTCTTCAGCCACTTCTGCAGGTTTTGGCAGCAACATGCGCGATTTAATCTCAATCAACATTGCTGACATCAGCAAATAATCCGCCGCCAATTCCAGCTTTATCACTTTCATTTTTTCCACATACACCATGTATTGCGCCGTCAATTGCGCCATCGGAATATCAAGAATATCCAGATTATGTTTGCGGATCAGGTAGAGCAGTAAATCCAGAGGGCCTTCAAAGGCTTCTAGATATACTTCCAGCGCATCTGGCGGAATATATAAATCTTGCGGCAACTCTTTGAGTAGCTCGCCTTTGATTTTGGCTTGAATGCTG
>JAZKEJ010000059.1:0-2431 GCA_040387095.1 Pseudomonadota bacterium
GCTTGGTCCGTTCAAATTTGCCTTTTGCCATGACTTAGTTTCCTTTATGTTTTATATATTTAAGAACAATTATTTCTTATTCATAATGGCTTCCGCCACGTTTCTAGGTGCTTCTGTGTAATGCTTAAATTCCATACTGTAACTTGCACGACCTTGCGACAATGAACGCACAGTCGTTGAATAACCAAACATCTCTGCTAATGGTACTTCTGCGCGAATCACTTTACCCGTAGCATTATCTTCCATGCCTTGAATCATACCGCGACGTGATGACAAGTCACCCATAATGTCGCCCATGTAGTCTTCTGGCGTCTCAATTTCAACCGCCATCATCGGCTCAAGTAGAATTGGATCTGCTTTACGCATACCATCTTTAAAGCCCATCGAAGCCGCCATTTTGAAGGCGTTTTCGTTCGAGTCAACATCATGGTATGAACCATCAAATAGGGTTACTTTTACGTCAACCACTGGGAAACCAGCCAACACACCTGATGGGATTGTTTCACGCAAGCCTTTTTCAACTGCAGGAATAAATTCGCGCGGCACTGTACCACCTTTGATCGCGTCAATAAATTCAAAGCCTTTACCTGGCTCATTTGGCTCCATAATTAGCCATACATGACCGTACTGACCTTTACCACCAGATTGCTTAACAAACTTACCTTCAACTTCGACTTTCTTTTTAATCGCTTCACGATAAGCCACTTGTGGCGCACCAACGTTAGCTTCCACGTTAAATTCGCGACGCATACGGTCTACTAGAATCTCAAGATGCAACTCACCCATACCAGAAATAATGGTTTGGTTGGTTTCTTCATCCGTTTTAACACGGAAAGAAGGATCCTCTTGCGCTAAACGGTTTAAAGCAACACCCATTTTCTCTTGGTCGGCTTTAGTTTTTGGCTCAACCGCAACGTGAATCACCGGCTCAGGGAAAACCATGCGCTCTAAAATGATTTCATCATTTACTGAACACAATGTATCGCCAGTAGTGGCTTCTTTTAAACCAATGGCAGCAGCAATATCACCAGCACGCACTTCAGTTAAAGGCTCACGTGTGTTGGCGTGCATTTGCACGATACGACCAATACGTTCTTTTTTACCTTTAATTGGGTTGTAAACCGTGTCACCGGCGTTAATCACGCCAGAATAAACGCGGAAGAAAATCAATTGACCCACAAATGGATCCGTCATGATTTTAAAAGCTAAAGCAGAGAATTTTTCATCATCAGAAGCCTTTAAGAAAATTTCGTTGCCATCTTCATCTTCAGCACGAGTAGGCGGAATATCAGTTGGAGCAGGCATTAACTCAACCACTTTATCCAACATGGCTTGCACACCTTTATTTTTAAAGGCGGATCCACAGACCATCGGCACGATTTCAAAGGCAATCGTACGCATACGCAAGCCCTTCATAATATCTTCTTCTGACAAATCGCCTTCTTCAAGGTATTTGTTCATTAGCTCTTCAGTCGCTTCAGCAGCAGCTTCAACCATGTTTTCGCGCCATTTATCACATTCCGCTTTTAACTCAGCAGGAATATCACGGTAATCAAACTTCATGCCTTGAGATGCATCATCCCAATACACTGCTTTCATTTTGATTAAATCAACAACACCTTCAAATTTTTCTTCAGCACCGATTGGCACTTGTAAAGGAATTGGATTGGCTTTTAGACGTGCACGCATTTGATCGTACACTTTGAAGAAGTTAGCACCAGCGCGGTCCATTTTATTCACGAACGCTAAACGTGGCACTTTGTATTTATTGGCTTGACGCCATACAGTTTCAGATTGTGGCTGCACACCGCCCACTGCACAATATACCATGCACGCGCCATCAAGCACGCGCATTGAACGCTCTACTTCAATCGTAAAGTCAACGTGACCAGGGGTATCAATAATATTAATACGGTGTTGATCGAATTGACCAGCCATACCCTTCCAGAAACAGGTAGTTGCAGCAGAAGTGATGGTAATACCGCGCTCTTGCTCTTGCTCCATCCAGTCCATAGTAGCTGCGCCATTATGCACTTCACCAATTTTATGGTTTACACCCGTATAAAACAGAATACGTTCTGTTGTGGTTGTTTTACCTGCGTCAATATGCGCAGAAATACCAATGTTACGGTAGCGTTCAATAGGGGTTATACGAGCCACGATACTTTACCTTTGCTTGTCAATTCAATCTTAAATTCTTAAAGAGCGGTTTAATTCTCATCACAATTAATATTACCTAAACTTTGTTTAGGCAATATTACAAATAACTAATTTAACTACAACTAGAACCTAAAATGTGAGAATGCTTTATTCGCTTCAGCCATACGGTGAACTTCTTCACGTTTTTTCATTGCAGAACCACGGCCTTCAGAAGCCTCAACCAATTCAGCCGCTAAACGCAAGCCCATTGATTTTTCACCACGCTTACGTG
>JAZKEJ010000060.1:0-1909 GCA_040387095.1 Pseudomonadota bacterium
TAGCCTTCAACCACCAGCACACGACCAGCATCGCGAATGGCACGCCTTGCCACAAACAAACCATACAATTCGTGACCTTTTTGAAATAATGGCGTTTCGGGCGAATTGTAATATTTGGGCGTGTCTTCCGGGTTAATGACGCGTCCGCCGAAACCGATTACCTGACCTTTTTGGTCGTGGATGGGAAACATAATACGATCACGAAAGCGGTCATAGCGCCGACTTTGTTCATTCTCAACAACTAAACCCGCCGTTTGCAACGCTTCGTTTTCATAATGAGCAAATACGCTTTGTAAATTCTGCCAACCAGCCGGTGCGTAACCAATCTGAAATTTAGCAGCAATCACGCCGCTTAAACCACGCGCTTTCAGATATTCAATCGCTCTTACTGATTTTTTTAATTCTGCCTTGTAATAATTGGCGGCTTGCTGCAAGGTTTCTTGTAATCCTAGCTTAACGCTTTTATTGGCGGCATCTGCTTCACGCGAAGCGGGTGAAGATTGCTCTTGCGGCACTATCATGCCCACATTCTTGGCTAAATCATTTATGGCTTCTAAAAAACTTAAGCCCGCATATTCCATCAAAAAACCAATCGCCGTACCATGCGCGCCGCAGCCAAAACAATGATAGAACTGTTTGGTCGGGCTGACGGTAAAACTGGGTGATTTTTCGTTGTGAAACGGGCAGCAGGCAGAATAATTCGCGCCCGCTTTTTTAAGCGGCACGCTTTTGTCAATCACATCAACAATATCGACGCGATTGAGTAAATCTTGAATAAAACTTTCAGGAATCAAAATATATCTGCGCCATTTATTGTAATTGCTGCTGGAATTCGTAGATAAATAAGTTAATAATTTTAGCTTAATTTAGAAAACAAAAAAGGAGCTTTCGCTCCTTTAGTTTCCGTACTTATTTTTGATTAAGCCAAGCGCGCTTTAATTAATCCAGATATTTTGCCCATATCGGCTTTGCCAGCAACCAGCGGCTTAATCGCTGCCATCACTTTACCCATGTCTTTAACACCTTCAGCGCCAGTATCGGTAACAACTTGGTCTAAAATGATTTTAATTTCGTCTTCCGTTAATTGCTGTGGCAAATAAGTTTGTAACACAGTCACTTCAAACTTTTCAATATCGGCCAAATCGGTTCGACTAGCCGACTCATACGCCGCAATTGAATCGCGACGCTGTTTCAGCATTTTTTCAATTACAGAAATCACATCAGCATCTTGCAACTCAATCCGTTCATCCACTTCACGCTGTTTAATAGCAGACAATAACAATCTGATTGCACCTAAACGCACACTATCTTTTGCGCGCATAGCATTTTTCATATCTTCAGAAATCTGAGCTTTTAGCATCATGGCAACTTACTTGCTAAAATATTGCGCAAAGTTCTGTTGGTAATCGGCAATATTACTGGTAAGCGCCTGCGCATATTGATTCACAAAATACTCAATAGCGGCCGCTTTTTCTGCCTCAAGTGCCTCAGCAGTTCCGCATTGGGAAGCCACTAGAAATGCAGTAAAGCGTGCGTTAGCATATAAAAAGCCTGCACTTGCTGTCGCTAAATCTTTCTGTTGCGCTTGCTCATTGGCAAGTGCAATAAAACGATCTGCAATATGCAAAAATGCAGGCACTTCATTTGTTCCTGTATTTGCTGTTATATCAGCGGCTTGATTATCCGCCATATTATTTTCAGCCATACTAATTAATTAAGCAAAAAGCTTAATAAAGTTTTGCAGGCAATGTTTGATTGCGTAAACGGCGATATTGACGTTTAACAGCGGCAGCAGCTTTGCGTTTACGTTCCCAAGTAGGTTTTTCGTAAAATTCGCGTGCGCGAAGGTCGTTTAACAAACCTGTTTTTTCAATTAGGCGTTTAAAACGGCGTAATGCAACGTCAAACG
>JAZKEJ010000061.1:0-2701 GCA_040387095.1 Pseudomonadota bacterium
CAATCGTGCCTACGTTGACGTGTGGCTTGGTCCGTTCAAATTTGCCTTTTGCCATCTCTTTAATCCTTTACGTAATCTTTTTAAAGATAATTTAAATAAAATTTTATTAACTTAACGCTCTGTTTTTGTCTGCGTTCAGTGCAGACCTTAAAAGTTTTATTTAACTTAATAAAACTTTAAACCAGTTAACTATCAATATCGTTTGCTACCAATACTGCATTGATGGTGCCCATGGCGGGAATCGGACCCGCGACCTCTCCCTTACCAAGGGAGTGCTCTACCACTGAGCCACATGGGCGCTTGTCTTTATTACTGCGCTTAAATTGCATCCATCTTAAACTGCATCTATTAAGCACAGCTATAACCCACGCTGACTAACGTCGCCGCAAACCCAATTATTTGGAGCGGGCGACGAGGCTCGAACTCGCGACATTCAGTTTGGAAAACTGAAGCTCTACCAACTGAGCTACACCCGCATAGCCATCAAATCAACGTCAACAGGCTTAATAGCAACGCATACTGCAACAAACTAATACAAACAACTAAATTTTGGTGGAGGGGGAAGGATTCGAACCTTCGTACTCAGAGAGAACGGATTTACAGTCCGTCGCCTTTAACCACTCGGCCACCCCTCCTAACCGAACCCGCGATTATGCTGATTTTTTGACATACTGTCAAACAAATTGAGCAATTATTTAACGATTAAAGCCTGCTGAGTTTTGTACTAAAAACAACATACTAAAATTTTAATCGTCTTGTGGATTTTGAGTGAGAATTTGGTGCCGGATGTCGGAATCGAACTGACGACCTTCGCATTACAAGTGCGCTGCTCTACCAACTGAGCTAATCCGGCTTTTTCTTGAAGGCGTGACTATAACAATATTATTTATTATCGCCTAGCCCCTTTTGACAAAATAAATGACTTTTATCTCATTTATTTGTGGCTTGAGTGTTAGTGCTTGTTATTTACAACTACTACTTAACAATAGTTAAAGTGGGTTTCTTTTTTGCAGACTTTTGCACACTATCAGAACTAGCACTCTCTGAGCTAGCTATTTCCACTGCTTTTGTATCAATCTCAAAAAACATGCCTTGCCCGTTTTCTCTTGCAAAAATACCTTTCACTGCATTCATCGGCACATAAATATTTTGCGATACGCCGCTAAAACGTGCAGAAAACACAATTGCCTCGTTATCCATATGCAAATCTTTGGTGGCGGAATAGTTGAGATTAAGCACGATCTCGCCATCTTTTACAAACGCCTTAGGTACCCGCGTTTGCGGATTGACGGCGACCAACAAATGCGGGGTTAAATTATTATCAACGCACCATTCGTGAAGGGCGCGAATCATATAGGGTTTAGTGGATATCAGCTCACTCATCGTTATTTAATTTAAACAAAAGATTGAAATGTTTAAGTCAGGTTCTGCGCAATAAAATGGCTGCGGCAATATCATTCATAATAAAACTTTGCCTAAAGAATTAATCACTCATTTTATCGCGCAACAACTATGACGACAACATTTCAATTATTTGCGCATCGCTTTCTCTGATGGCGTCATTGCGTCTGCATATAGCGGACGTGAAAATAAACGCTCTGCATATTTAAGCAAAGGCGAAGCCTGGTTTGGCAACTCAATGCCGTAATGGCCCAATCGCCATAATAAAGGTGTAACAGCAACATCCAACATGGAATAATCGTCACCCAATAAATAGTTTTGTTTGCTAAAAATTGGCACAATCTGCGTTAAATTATCGCGGATGGTTTTACGTGCCTTATCTGCAACTTCCTGATTATCCGATTCCACATTTTTAATATGATCGAATAAATCTTTTTCAAAGTTATACAAAAACAATCGCGCGCGCGCGCGCATCACTGGATCGGCTGGCATTAACTGCGGATGCGGAAAACGCTCATCAATATATTCATTAATGATATTCGCTTCGCTTAATACCAAATCGCGCTCAACCAGCACTGGCACCGCGTTATATGGATTTAATACCGCCAAATCTTCTGGCTTGTTGGCCAAGTCCACGTCAATCACTTCAAAATCCATGCCTTTTTCAAACAGCACAATGCGGCAGCGATGACTAAATGGATCGACCGTGCCTGAGTATAATTTCATCATAATCTTTGTTTCTTTCTTAAATTAGAAATGCGTTTTAGTCATTAATATCGTTGTATTTCTATTTAATACTTTTTACTTAGTACTTTTGTTAATTAATTACTTAATATCTTTCCAGTACTCATTTTTAAGCTTTTTAGCCAGGACTAGAAGCACGCCTAAAAACAGCAACACCCACCAGCCCATGTGCTTACGGCTTTGTTTACCCGGTTCAGCCATAAAAGCCATATAGTTAGTTAAGTCTGCAACAAATGCGTTGTATTCAGACGGCGTTAACTTGCCTGGCTTTGCCAATTCCAATCGATGTGTTTCGTGATTCAGTACTTGCTCGCCTTGCAATTCGTACAGCACATGCGGCATGGCCACTTTTGGATAGACCGTGTTATTCCAGCCAGTTGGCGTTGTGCTGTCGCGGTAGAATCCACGCATATAGGCATATACCCAATCCGCACCGCGCGCGCGCACTTCTACCGACAAATCTGGCGGCGTTACGCCAAACCATTTTTTGGCTTCTGCAGAATCCATTGATACCTGCATGGTGTCGCCCACTTTTTCACCTGCAAACAGTAAATTG
>JAZKEJ010000062.1:0-8418 GCA_040387095.1 Pseudomonadota bacterium
ACTGTAAGCGGAATAAAAACCTGACTGGCGACTTGCTCAATAATATGCAGAATCAACCCTCTATTATCGGAGCTGGCGGTGATATCTAAAAAGGTCAGTTCGTCTGCGCCTTGGTCGTCATAACGTTTGGCAATTTCAACTGGGTCACCTGCATCGCGCAACTCTAAAAAGTTGATGCCTTTAACCACGCGACCATCAGTCACATCCAGGCATGGAATAATACGTTTTGCCAATGCCATTGTTAAATCTGCTTCATGATTTTTTGTGGGTTTTAGAGTGTTAACTAAGCGTAGCGGCGAGGTTTTTTGCGGCAAAATAACCGCGTTTTAGTTTGTTAAGCACTTAATTCATCCGCCAATTTCTGAGCTTCGGCAAAATTAATAGTGCCTTCATAAATCGCACGGCCAGTAATCGTGCCGATAATGCCTTCGCTGGCCACCGCGCAAAGCTTACGCACATCATCTAAATTGGTGACGCCGCCAGAGGCAATCACCGGAATTGTCAGCGCCTGCGCCAAAGCGACGGTCGCCTCGATATTGACGCCATTTAACATGCCATCGCGGCCAATATCGGTGTAAACAATCGCATTTACACCATAATCTTCAAACTTTTTCGCCAGATCAATCACATCGTGTCCAGTCAATTTCGACCAGCCATCAATCGCCACTTTGCCATCTTTTGCATCCAAACCCACCATAATTTGGCCAGGAAAAGCGTAACATGCCTCATGCAAGAAACCCGGCGTTTTAACCGCGGCCGTGCCAATAATCACATAATCAATACCGTCATCCAGATAACGCTCAATGGTTTCCAAATCGCGAATACCGCCACCTAATTGAATCGGAATCTCACCCTTAACCGCGCTCACAATTGATTTAATAGCACTTTCGTTCACAGGTTTTCCTGCAAACGCGCCATTCAAATCGACTAAATGTAATCTTTTTCCGCCTTGGTCAACCCAATGCCGCGCCATCGCGCCTGGATCTTCTGAAAATACGGTGGATTCTTCCATAAGGCCCTGTTTTAAACGTACACAGTGGCCATCTTTGAGATCAATTGCGGGAATAATAAGCATGATTGTTAATGAATAAAAGTACAAAAAAATAAATAAAATATAATAGTTAACAAGCTAAATGGCTAAGGTTTCCAATATACAAAGTTGCGCAATAATTGCAAGCCAGCTTGAGCACTTTTTTCAACGTGAAACTGTGTGGCAAATATATTGTTCTGCGCGACTACACTGCAAAAACGCTTGGGATATTCAGTGTCGCCAACAGTTAAAGCGGCATCCGAAGGAACGGCATAATAACTGTGTACATGATAAAAGCGCGTTGCGTCTGCAATATCTTGCCACAAAGCATGCGATTTATTCTGGCTGTTTTTTACCTGATACACTTCATTCCAGCCCATATGTGGGATTTTCAATTTCTCATCGCCCAGCATTTGATGTGCGGCGAAACGTTTTACATCACCTTTAAATATACCTAATCCGGCCGTATCGCCTTCTTCCGAATGGTCGAACAGTAATTGCATGCCGATGCAAATACCTAAAAACGGCTTATTGGCTGCAGCATGCAAGATGGCACTACGTAAATTGCGGTTATCCAACTCACGCATGCAATCTGGCATTGCGCCTTGACCGGGAAATACCACGCGTTCTGCTTTTTCAATCAGTGTAGCATCGCTGGTCACAACTACCGATTTTCCTTGTGCCACATGCTCTACCGCTTTTGAAACCGATCGCAAATTGCCCATGCCGTAATCAACGACCGCAATATCAATTTTACTCATTATTATGTGAACCGTATAAACCTGCAGCGCTTATAAGCTGCCTTTAGTAGATGGCATAATGCCAGCCATGCGCGCGTCAGGCGTCACCGCCATGCGTAACGCACGTCCAAAAGCTTTGAATATGGTTTCAGCCTGGTGGTGTGAGTTATGACCTTTTAAGTTATCAATATGTAAAGTCACGTTAGCGTGGTTCACAAAACCTTGAAAAAACTCATGCACTAAATCGACATCGAATTCACCAATGGCTGCGCGGGTAAACTCACAATTGAATTCCAGACCTGGGCGTCCTGACAAATCCAGCACCACGCGGCTTAAAGCCTCATCAAGCGGGACATAGGCGTGGCCGTAACGATTAATGCCTTTTTTATCGCCCACCGCTTTTGCAAACGCCTGACCTAAGGTGATACCGATATCTTCAACAGTATGATGTGCATCAATATGTAAATCGCCTTTGGCCTGAATGTTAATATCCATCATGCCATGGCGTGAAATCTGGTCAAGCATATGGTCTAAAAAACCAAGTCCGGTATTAAACTGTGAGGTGCCATTTCCATCAATATTGATGGAAACGGTAATTTGGGTTTCTAAGGTGTTGCGTGTAACGTCAGCTTGGCGCATGGGTAACTTAAATGAAAACAATCAATAATTTAGGTGTATTTTAACTCAAACTTGTCGCTAGGCGCAAAGTTGCCATAAATAAACACTGTAAATAAAAAAGCCGGCTTAACAGCCGGCTTTTTGACATGCTGAACAATTTAGCTTAAGACTATTATTGAGCTGCTGGTGTTTCTGGAACCACTTCAGCTGGTGCAACTTCCTCTGCAGGTGCTGGCTCAGCTGGTGATGCTTCAACGGGAGCAACTTCCTCAATTGCAGCTGGCGCTTCAGCCGCTGGTGCAACCTCTTCAACCACTGGCGCGTCAACTGGCATCTCTTCAGTTGGTTTGTTGCCTGTTAACAAATACAAACCTAGCAACACCGCACCTGCAATTAAAGCCCATGGCAAGTATTTACCCATGCCACCTGCTGATGCTGAACCACTACGGGCCAAACCAGTAATTTCAGCAGCTGAAGCTGCTGGATCTGCTGCACCGTAAATTGCTGCGCCTGCAACCACAATATCCGCACCCGCATCAACTACTTGACGCACTGTTGCAGCTTTAACACCACCAGCAACAGATACTTTAGCACCTGTATTTAAACTGGTAACTAACGCTAAATCAGAGAATGGAGTTTGACCAGCAGCTTGTTGATCTAAACCAGTGTGAACGCCAATGATGTGCGCGCCTAATTTAGCTACTTCTAATGTACGTGCCTTTTTGTCAGTAACGTTGATCAAGTCAACTTGTGCCATTTTGCCGTATTTATTTGCAACGTCGATTACACCTTTGATTGTACCGATATCAGCAGTACCCAAAACGGTACAAATGTCTGCACCAGCTTTATAAAATGGCTCAGCTTCGTAGAAACCAGCATCCATTGTTTTTAAATCAACTAAGATTTTATTGTTTGGAAATTTTGCGCGCAATGTTTTAAGTAATTCAATACCATTGTGTTTAATACAAGGCGTACCGATTTCTAAAATGTCTACGTGTGGTGCTACTTTAGTTGCTAACGCAACTGTTGCGTCAAAATCTAGTGAATCTAATGCCATCTGGGTTTGTGCCATGGTGCCTATTCCTCCGAGCTCGCTAATAATTTAATAAAGGGTTCGATTAAATTATTTGATTAAAAAAATTAATATTCTGTAGTTATTTTGTTTTAATTCAAAGTAATTTTACAAAATACTATTTGCACATTTTGTACATTTCGACATCATAACCGCAATTGATTCAATATTTCAACAACTAGGTCATAAATTGATTACAAAACAAGCACTTTAAGCGCAGAGCAAACTTCACTTAAATCATTTAAGCTGATTTAAGGATCTCTGTTAATGCTGTTATCAGGCTATTTGACTGGCTATCAGTACCTATTGTGATGCGAAGATAAGGAGAAATACGAGTAGGTTTTTTGAAATGGCGAATAATAATATTGTGCTCACGCAATTTTGCCGCCAGTATCACGCCATCTAATATTTTATGTTTTGCAAATATAAAATTGGCACCTGATGGCAGAGTTTCAAAATTGAGCGCCTGCAAATCTTTCACTAATTTTTGCCTAGTCGTTATTACTTTTGCACAAGTTTGTTCAAAATAATCGTTATCCTGCATAGCAGCAATCGCGCCAGCTTCGGCAAACCGATCAATCGGATAAGAATTGAAACTATCTTTAACCCGCGTTAATGCCTCAATGAGGTCTTTATTACCCAGCGCATACCCAACGCGCAAACCGGCCAATGAACGCGCTTTTGATAATGTGTGCGTTACCAGTAAATTAGCATGCGCATTGATTAACTTAACCGCAGATTCAGTACCAAAATCCACATAAGCCTCATCAATCACCACGACGGAATGTGTATTTTGGCGCAGCAATTGCTCTATTTCGCTAAGTGCTAACGGAATTCCTGTTGGCGCATTTGGGTTTGGAAAAATAATGCCGCCATTTGGTCGCGCGTAATCATGGATATCAATTTTAAATTGCTTATCCAGCGCAATGGTTTCATATTGAATACCATACAAACCGCAGTAAACCGGATAAAAACTATAGGTAATATCAGGAAACAGCAACGGCTTGTCATGCTTTAATAAAGCCTGAAAAATATGTGCGAGCACTTCGTCTGAACCATTGCCAACAAAAACCTGGTTCGCTTGCAAACTAAAGTTTTGTGCGATAGCAGCTTTTAATTTTTCAGAATTCGGGTCTGGATAAAGCCTTAAACTATCGGCTGCCTCCAATTTAAGCGCTTCAAGTACTTTAGGACTTGGGCCATAAGGATTTTCGTTAGTGTTGAGCTTGACCAGATTATCAAGCTTAGGCTGTTCACCCGGCACATAAGGCGTCAGTTTATGGACAACATCACTCCAGAATTTACTCATTTATCGACTCATTATTTTAGGCGATATTCAGCAGATTGAGCATGTGCAGTCAGCCCTTCGCCATGCGCCAAAACTGAAGCGATTTTGCCTAATTTTTGCGCGCCATCTGGTGACACCATAATTAAGCTAGAGCGTTTTTGGAAGTCATACACACCCAGCGGGCTAGAAAAACGTGCTGTGCGTGATGTTGGCAATACATGGTTAGGCCCGGCACAATAATCGCCCAACGCTTCACAAGTGTCGCGTCCCATAAAAATGGCGCCAGCGTGCTTAATTTTTTTACTCATTTCGAGCGGATTTTCAACTGACAGTTCCAAATGTTCTGGCGCGATGTAATTGCTAATGGCAATCGCTTCGTCTAGATCTTTTGTCAGGATTAACGCGCCACGATCCGAAATCGACGTATTGATGATCTCTTTACGTGGCATCGTTTCTACTAGTTTCAGCATGCTGGCGGCTACTGCATCTAAAAACGCTGCATCCGGGCTTAACAATATAGACTGCGCCAATTCATCGTGTTCCGCTTGGCTGAACAAATCCATCGCAATCCAGTCAGGATTGGTTTTGCCGTCGCAAATCACCAAAATTTCAGATGGGCCTGCCACCATATCAATGCCAACCACACCAAACACACGGCGTTTAGCTGCGGCCACATAGGCGTTACCTGGCCCAACTATTTTATCTACCTGTGGCACAGTTTCAGTACCATAAGCCATTGCGCCAACAGCCTGCGCGCCGCCAATACAGAATACGCGATCAACCCCAGCGATGGCGGCTGCCGCTAACACAAGCGCATTCTTTTCGCCATTTGGCGTTGGTACCACCATGATTAACTCTTCAACACCGGCTACTTTTGCTGGAATCGCATTCATTAGCACAGAAGACGGATAAGCCGCTTTTCCGCCCGGCACGTATAAACCAACGCGGTCTAGTGCAGTCACTTGTTGACCAAGCAATGTGCCATCGGTCTCAGTGTAACTCCATGATTGCATCACTTGCTTTTCATGGTAGCTTTTCACTCTGTCGGCTGCTGCCTGCAAAGCTGTACGCTGCTCAGTTGGCAATCCATTTAATGACGCCTGTAATTCAGCCTGACTGATTTCCAAATCAGATAATTGACTGGCATTGGTCTTATCGAATCGATTGGTATATTCCAGTACCGCAGCATCGCCACGCGCTTTTACGTCTTTTAAAATATTGGCTACTACCACATCGACACTATCATCTTGTGCGGTTTCAAATGCCAATAAGGCTTTTAAATCAGCATCGAATGTCGTGTCTTTTGTAGATAAACGTCTAATCTTCATTGCTTGTTACTTTCAAAATTCTGTTTGGATTACGCTATTTAATGGCACTGGCAAAACTATCAATAATCGGCTGCAATCGCGCACGATTGAGTTTTAGTGAAGCCTGATTAACCACTAAACGCGAGCTGATATCACCCACTGTCTCCACCGCTTTAAGGTGATTAGCTCGCAAAGTTCCACCTGTACTCACCAAATCGACAATCACATCAGCCAAACCCACCAATGGACCTAGTTCCATTGAGCCATAAAGCTTGATTAAATCTACATGCATACCTTTAGCGGCAAAATGCTCACGCGCAGTTTTGACATATTTCGTCACTACTTTAAGACGCGCACCTTGGCGAATGCTGGCTTCATAATCAAAACCTTCGCGCACTGCCACCATCATCTTGCATTTGGCAATTTGCAGATCAAGCGGTTGATACAACCCCTCACCGCCATGTTCATCCAGCACATCTTTGCCGGCAATACCTAAATCAGCCGCGCCATATTGCACGTAAGTCGGCACATCAGTCGCGCGTACAATAATCAGCCGCACATCGTCGCGATTAGTCGGCAGAATCAGTTTGCGTGAAGATTCAGGATCTTCCAACGCACGAATACCTGCCGCAGCCAACAATGGCGTGGTTTCTTCAAAAATTCTGCCTTTACTTAATGCAATCGTAATCATTATTTTTTGCTTATTTTTAAGTGTTAAGTCTGCTCAATTTAATGCGCGCGGCGCACTTTGGCGCCCAGTTTGGTTAATTTCTCTTCTAAATACTCATAACCACGGTCTAAATGATAGATACGCTCTATTACGGTTTCGCCTCTCGCCACCAAGCCTGCTAAAACCAAGCTGGCTGAAGCGCGCAAATCGGTGGCCATCACAATCGCACCATCTAAAAATTCAACGCCTTTAACCAAAGCAGTGTTGCCGTCAATGCTGATATCTGCGCCTAAACGCTGCATTTCTTGCACATGCATAAAACGGTTTTCAAAAATAGTTTCAGTTACTTTCGCCACACCCGTAGCAATTGTATTTAGCGCCATAAATTGCGCTTGCATGTCGGTTGGGAAGGCTGGATGAGGTGCGGTGCGAATATTAACCGCTTTTAATTTTCCATCGCTTTTAACCGTGATACTGTTTGCATCGCTGGTCACTTCTGCGCCTGCATCACGCAATTTTTCAATCACCGCATCCAGTAAATCCGCACGCGCATTCAGCAATTTAACTTCACCGCCTGTCATTGCTGCGGCCACCATATAGGTACCAGCTTCAATACGATCACAAACAATATTGTGGTTTGCGCCAGTTAATTTTTCTACACCAACAATAGTAATCACATCCGTGCCAGCACCAGTGATTTTTGCGCCCATTTTAATGAGACATTCAGCCAAATCAACTACTTCCGGCTCTTTTGCCGCATTCTCTAATACTGTTGTGCCTTCAGCCAATGCTGCGGCCATCATCAAGTTTTCGGTGCCAGTCACCGTGACCATATCCATGTAATAACGCGCACCCTGCAAACGGCGATTGGGCAAATGCAATGTGCTGGCTTGAATATATCCGTGCGTGATATGTATCGCCGCGCCCATTGCCTGCAAGCCTTTGATATGCAAATCTACTGGGCGCGAACCAATCGCACAGCCGCCTGGCAATGAAACGCGCGCGGTGCCGAAACGTGCCAACAGCGGACCCAGAACAAGAATTGAAGCACGCATGGTTTTCACCATTTCATAGGTCGCTTCAAATGACTGCACATCGCTGGCATCCAGACTCACTTTGTCAGCCTCACGCGCAATCTTAACGCCCATGGTGTCTAATAGTTTGATAGTTGTATCAATGTCTTTTAGCGCGGCTACGCTAGTTAGATTCAGCGGGGTTTCCGCCAACAGCGATGCACATAAAATCGGCAATGCTGCATTCTTTGCGCCAGAAATCGTTACTTCGCCATTGAGCGAAAAACCACCTTCAATAATCAGCTTGTCCAACTAAGCGGCCTCAGTCAATAACGTTTGTAATTCGCCACTTTCGTACATGGCGCGCATAATATCAGAACCGCCTAAGAACTCCCCATTGACATACAATTGCGGAATAGTCGGCCAATTGGCGTACTGCTTGATCCCTTCACGAATCGCCTGATCCTGCAATACATCAACCGCAACGTATTTGGCATTACATGCATCCAGAATTTGAGTAGCCAAATTAGAAAAACCACATTGTGGAAATTTCGGACTACCTTTCATGTATAGAACTACTTTGTTGTTTGTCACTGTTTCTTTGATTTGTGCTTGCGCGTCCATATTAACTCCTAATCTTAACTAAATTTTTATCTGAAAAATGGCTGAATTTTACTGGT
>JAZKEJ010000062.1:8518-10833 GCA_040387095.1 Pseudomonadota bacterium
TTTTCAGGCTTGATTTAGCCTCTTAATTTATAGCCGGATTTTAACATTTTTAGTGCCGCCCATGCTAACGCTAATAAGAAGCCTAATACCACGACTAAACTCAGCCACGGTGAAATATCACTTTGCCCAAAAAAACCATAGCGAAAGCCATCGATCATATAGAAAAACGGATTGAATTTTGACACGGTTTGCCAAAATAGCGGCAAGGAATGAATCGAGTAAAACACACCTGATAAGAACGTCAGCGGCATAATGACAAAATTTTGAAACGCTGCCATCTGATCGAATTTATCCGACCAAATGCCCGCTATTATGCCAAAAGTACCGAGTAGCGCGCTGCCTAGTAACGCAAAGATGAATATCCACAATGGATGAACCAGCGTTAAATCGACAAACCAAAGCGCGACGATATAAATACTGATGCCCACCAAAAAGCCACGGATGATGGCCGCCGCTAAAAAGGCGATGAAGAACTGCAAATACGATAACGGCGTTAATAGTACGAATACAATGCTGCCCATGATTTTTGATTGCACAAGGCTAGACGAGCTATTGGCAAACGCATTTTGCAGCAGTGACATCATAATCAGGCCAGGGATTAGAAATGCTGTGTATGGCACGCCTTTATAGACCTGCACATGGTTTTCCAGTACGTGTGAAAATATCAATAGATACAGTAGCGAGGTCAATACCGGCGACGCAACCGTTTGAAACGCTACGCGCCAGAAACGAAATAACTCTTTTTTAAATAGCGTATAAGTGCCGCGCCATTGTGGTGAAATCGCATCATCAATGAGATTCATATTGACCGTTCTTGCCACCGACTAGCGACATAAATACATCTTCCAAATCAGCTTCCATCAGCTGCATATCTTCTACGTGAATATTCGCTTTGCGCAAAGCGCTTAAAGCAAATTCCACCTGACTCAACTCTGTTAATGCCAGCGTAAAAACGCCGTTTTCCCCATTTCTCAACATAGGCAACAAGGCTGGCGGCAAACTGGCGGCACCAAGATTCAAACGTAAATTTTTACCTGGTAATTTACTTAGCAGATTAGCCGTGGTATCCAGCGCCACAATCTCGCCATTCTTCATCATCGCCACACGCTCGCATAAAGTTTCGGCCTCTTCCAGATAGTGTGTGGTGAGAATAATAGTATGACCGTCTGTATTTAATTTTTTGATGAAAGTCCACAACATCTGGCGCAATTCAACATCCACGCCTGCTGTTGGCTCATCCAGCACAATCACTGGCGGCTTGTGCACCAAGGCTTGGGCAATTAACGCACGCCGCTTCATTCCGCCCGAAAGCTTGCGCATATTAGTGTGGGCTTTGTCGGTAAGCCCCAGGTTTTCAATCACCTCATCAACCCAAGCATCATTCTCACGGCCGCGACCAAAATATCCCGCCTGAAAACGCAGCATCTCACGCACATTAAAGAACGGATCAAATACCAGTTCTTGCGGCACAACGCCCAAACTTAAACGCGCAGCCTGATAATCATCCATTACATCATGCCCCATAATGGATATTTTGCCCTGCGTTGGCTTTAACAAACCCGCCAAAATATTAATTAAGGTCGATTTTCCCGCGCCATTCGGACCGAGCAGACCAAAAAACTCACCTTGCGCAATGGTTAAGTCAATACCTCTTAACGCATGCAAAGTGCCAAAATTTTTATGGATTTGTTCAATTTTTATAGCGGGAACGCTAGTTTTGTCTGTGATCGGCTGATTCATATTTGTATTATATAAGCATCGTTAAGTCTATTTTGGACGGGCAAAAAACAAAACCCCACCTTACAGATGGGGCCTAAACAGAAAATTAATAGGATTGTTTGCGATAAGCAAGCATTAATTCAACTTATTAACTTATTAAACATTAAGCTTATTAAATCAAGATCAGCTTTAATTAATCAACTCATCCACATCATAAAGCCGCATTAAACTGACCAAATTAGCAGGCAAGTTAACAAAAGCCAATGTCTGATTGTCTTTCTCTGCACGGCGCTTCCATTCTAAAATCAAACTCACTGCCGCTGTATCAACATCTGTCACCTTGGCAAAATCTACTTGTGTATTTTGCGCCATTGTAAAACTCTCGCTCTGCTTTAACAGCTCATTAGCGGTTGAAATCAGCACGTCACCGCTGATTTCCCATCGGTTGTCCAGCTGCGCCAAGCTTGCAATACTGTTATCTGCCATATAATTAATTTAATAAATCTAATTGGCTTAGGCTGCTTTGTTTTTATCAGCTAGTTTCTTAATCAAGCTATCTATGCCGTTTTGGCGAATTTCTTGCGTAAATTGACCGC
>JAZKEJ010000063.1:0-9476 GCA_040387095.1 Pseudomonadota bacterium
TTAGCTTGATTGATCATGCAATCCATCATTTGCCCGCCATCGCCAAACAAGTATTTGATGTATCTGGCGCTGGAGATACTGTCATTGCTACTTTAGCAGCTGGGTTGATGCACAATCTTTCAGTACTACAAAGTTTGCAACTGGCGAATATCGCAGCAGCCGTAGTAGTTGGAAAAGTAGGTACTGTGCCTATCTCGCAAGCAGATTTACTGGATGCTGTGGCTAGCCAACAAAGTAGCGATCAAGCGCACAAAGTGTGTGATTTAGATCAATTAAAAACCAAAGTAAATGCCTGGAAAAAAGCCAATCAAAAAATCGTATTCACTAATGGTTGTTTTGATTTGTTGCACGCAGGCCATGTCACTTATTTAGAAGCAGCCAAAAAACGCGGTGATAAATTGATTTTGGGTTTAAATACTGACCGCTCGGTGAGTGCGATTAAAGGACCAACGCGACCTGTTGTGCATGAAAATGACCGTGCGCGCGTATTGGCTGCGCTAGAAAGTGTGGATGCCGTCATTCTGTTCGATGAAGATACGCCGCTTAACTTAATCAATGTCATTCAGCCCAATATTATCGCCAAAGGTAGTGATTACAGCGCTGACCAGGTGGTGGGGGGCATGGAAGTAAAAAGCTGGGGTGGTGAGATTGCGTTGATCGATTTAGTAGAAGGTCGCAGCACGAGTAACATCATCAAAAAAATGAATAGTTAATCAGCTGTCATTTCGCGCATGTCTGTTGAAAATAACCCTGAAAAAATATTAGTGCTAGGCCCAGCATGGGTCGGCGACATGGTATTAGCACAGAGCTTATTTAAAACTCTTAAAGCGAATCGTCCAAATTGTGTCATTGACGTTGCAGCACCCGCTTGGACACTGCCTTTATTAGAGCGCATGCCAGAAGTTAACGGCAAAATAGCGTTAACTTTTAAGCATGGCGAATTAGCTTTTTGGCAGCGCATTGCATTTGGCAGAACCTTAAAAAATGCAGGTTATACTCAAAGCATTATCCTCACTAACTCGTTCAAATCTGCACTATTGCCTTGGGCGGCTGGCATTAAAAAGCGTACTAGTTTTTTGGGTGAAATGCGCTATGGTTTAATTAACGATATTCGCCCATTGGATAAATCAAAACTCAAAAAAACGGTTGAGCGCTTTGTTAGCCTAGGGCTAGATGCGGAACAAAAATCAATCGAAAATCTGCCAGAACCTGAACTCATTTCAAATAGAGACAATGCATTAACCGTTTTAAAGCGTCTCAACATAATTTTACATAGCTCAAAAATATTAGGCTTATGCCCGGGGGCAGAGTACGGCGAGGCCAAACGCTGGCCAGCGGAATATTATGCCCAAGTTGCAGATGATGCATTAAGCAAAGGTTGGCAGGTGTGGTTATTTGGCTCAGCAAAAGATATTGCCGTCACTGCTCAAATTAACCAAATCACGCAGAATCGCTGCGTAGACTTTGGCGGAAAAACAAAACTGGGTGATGCCATCGATTTAATGGCGTTGTGCGACACTGTGGTAAGCAACGATTCAGGCCTTATGCACGTTGCCGCGGCATTAAATAAAAACGTGATTGCTATTTATGGTTCCAGTAACCCGCTACACACACCTCCTATGTCTAGCAAAGCCGTTATAGCCTATTTAGCACTTTCATGCAGCCCCTGTTTTAAACGCGAATGCCCATTGCAGGGAGCCAATGAACACTTAGCCTGCTTAAAAAATATTTCACCTAAAAATGTTATTTCCAATATCCATTTTTAAAAGCTATGTTTAAGTTATTGTCATTTTTCAATACACGTCGCGCACAGAAAAAACGCAAAAAGCAGCTGAATAAGCCAGTCAGGTCAGCAATCCGGTTTAAGAAAAATTACCCAAATTACTCTATTGGCAAAAACTGCTATGGGGTTCCGAGTATAAAATTTCAGCATCCTGATGCTCATCTGCAAATTGGTTCTTACTGCTCTATCGGAAAAAATGTACAGATTTTTATGGGCGGTATGCATCACATTGATTGGATAAGCACTTATCCTTTTCACGCTTTTTTTGATCAGGGGTTATCGATTCAAAATGGCGAAACAACCAACGGCGATGTGGTGATTGGTAGTGATGTGTGGATTTGTGAAAATGCGACTATTTTGTCTGGCATTACTATAGGCCATGGCGCTGTGATTGCAAATGGCGCGATTGTAACTAAAGACATTGCGCCCTATTCTATTGTTGGTGGGAATCCAGCAAAGCATATTCGCTGGCGATTTGATGAGGCGACTAGAGATGCTTTACTTAATATTGCATGGTGGGATTGGCCAGAAGATGAAATCTTGAGGGTGGTTAATCTCATTTGTTCAGACAATATTGCCGATTTTTTAAACTATGCAAACAGCAGAAACAATCCACTTAACGAATGGAAAAGCTAAATTTGTTTACTATCATTCATAAAAAAATAATCAGCATCCCCGAGAAGCGACTAATTTGGTGGCTAGTTTTACTGAGTGCCTTGATTGCCTGGCGCATTATGTATATTCAGCACGGTTGGATTAACGATGACTCCGTGCTGTATTTTGAAGTCGCCAGATTATTTTCATTAGGCGATTGGAAAGCAGGGCTATCGCTATATGACTGGGCTTTTTACCCGGCCTTGATTGCTGGCGTGCATAAAATCACCAGCGCCTCATTTCAATTGTCTGCACAAATACTCAATATTGCTTTTTTTGCTTTAACTACTTTTAGTTTTTTATCGCTTATTCGCATCGCCGGTGGCAATCAATTAACCATTGCCTGTGGTGCATTATTACTTTTTAGCACCTCATATATTGTGGGCGATATACTGCCCATGCTATTAAGAGATCAAGGGTTCTGGGCTTTTTTTCTTACCAGCATCTACTATTTTATTCAATATTATCGCCACCAAAGTTTTAAATCTGCACTGTTATGGCAAGTTTATGCGTTGATTGCCGTGCTATTTAGAGTAGAAGCAGTCACCTTTTTTGCTTTATTACCGTTGATATTTTTAGTGGAAAAAAAACATGACGGCATTAAACCGTGGGCAATATCCAGTACCTTAGGCTTACTGATACTGGCAACGCTTTTATTGATACATGTATTTCATCCCACATTAACGCTAACCGATTTTGGCCGGGTTAACCAGTTAACCACCTTGTTGCAACAAGGCTTTATCAATATGGCAAATGGTGCCAATGCCAAAGCGTCTATTATTTCTGCACTTGTATTAAGCAGTTTTTTAGAAGAATACAGTATGCTGGTATTGCTTACTGGCTTATTCGCCATACTGGTTATTAAATGCCTGTTTTCTGCAGGCTGGGTTTCAATCGCTCTACTGGTATTTAAACTCCGCCTAGCAAAAAAAACCATCGCGCCAGACGCACTTAAAATATTTTACTGGGTGATCGCTCTAGCGGTTCTGAATGCTGCTCTTATATTATTGAACGTATACGTACTTTCTGGTCGTTATGTTGCCAGCCTTGGCTTTATCATATTGATATTAGCGGCTTTTTGCCTTGCGCATCTCATCAAAAAAGCAAAAAAAAGCCGGCATAAATGGGTATTAACTCTGGTTTTAGTCGTATTAGCACTCACTTTAATCAGCAATATATTACCTAAAAAAGGGAGTTTAAATTATGAGCAAAATGCAGTTGCATGGATCAAGCAGCTTGAAATACCAAGTGGTCAGCGCGTTTTTTATGTCAGCCCAAGGGCTCGATATTATGCAAATGCGCCCTATGAAGGCCGTGGCTATAAGTACTGGGATTACACACAACAAGCGATTACAAACGGGACAATCTATAATTACGACTATCTGATGATTAACTTAGATGTAGATGGCGAATCTGCAAAAAAAGAAATGGTTTTAGCGGATAAATTGCCACAATATCGACTCATTCATACGGTATATGGATTTAAAAAGAAAAAAAGAATATTGATATATAAAAGACAGACCGGCTAATTTTTCAATGCTAAGAATTTGCCAGCATTTCACTTGCTGCGGTAATGGTTGCTTTTAATCTGTGTTCTTTATCAACAAAACTGAGACTATTTCGATCAACAAATAAGCCCTTAACGCTGTGAAAAGCTAAATAAATATTTGCCTTGCGAATAAGAATTTTTGCGAGTCTACGCCTGTCTTTTTCGTGGTAATGTTTGACAAAAAACAAATACAATCCACGCCTTTTTCTAAGCCATTTCTCATACGAATCTGCGCCAATTTCACTGGTGCCAGATACGTGCATAATTTTTACATCATGCGTAAAGCCAATCGCATATCCAGCCAATCTTATTCGCAGACAAATATCAATATCTTCACCATACAAAAAATAATCTTCATCAAAACCGTTTATTTGATTAAAAAAATCCCGGTTAAGCAGCATGCAAGCGCCCAATACCCAAGCAATCTCACCAGGTAAATCATTTAGTTTTTGTGTATGTTTTAAGTAACGCTGTGATGGATATGTATGGCGCGCAAAAACTTGTTTGTTTTTTCTAGGCTCATTTACCAATGGCGCCATTAAACCAATTTGTGGATTATCAGCAAGTGCATCAACTAAATGCTTGATTGCCTGCGTTTCGTTTACAACTGTATCTGGGTTCAGCAACAATAAAAATTCGCCACGGGCTTGTAAAGCGCCTAAATTATTCGCACGGCCAAAGCCTAAATTGGTCTGGCTTTTTATCAATCGAATATTTTCTGATAACGCTGACTGCAAGATAGAGACACTATTATCTTGACTGGCATTGTCTACTACGATAATTTCTAGCTGCACACGAGTTTGACGTTGTAATGAACGAATGCAATCAAGCGCATAGCCACCAGAGTTGTAGTTGACGATAATGACGGAAACAAAAGGTATTGTCATATTATTGATGCAAGGTTAATCAGGATTTAACAGTGCTTGAATAGACGCTACCACTTTTATTTCATGCTCTGCACAATAACTCTTCCAGTCAGCTACTTCAGTCCAATCACTAACAAAAACAAAATCTAAGCCTGCTTTAGTTGATGCCTCATAATCATATTTACTATCGCCTACAAACAACGCCGGCATCTGTAAATTATCGTTAGATTTTTCGCGCGCTAAAACCGTGTCTTTATTATCTGGGCTGCCAAATAAGCCGCCATCAAAGTATTTTGTTAAATCACGTTTCGCAAATAAATCCCGAATCTCTTGCTGGTCACCACCAGAAAGTATCATCCATTTCGCATCTGCGGTGGCATTTCTTAACGCTTCTAAGCCATTTGCAATTGTACAATTCATTAAACCTTCTTCCAGCTCTCGGCTAAATTCATCTAAAAATAGTTGAATTGCCTTTTCTGTGGCAGGCTCATTTATTACCTTACGTAAATACCAATCAAACTTGTGATAACGCGAAATACCGCCTAATCTAACGTGGTAATCTACTAGCGACTGCGCTTGTGCATCGGTTGCACCTAAGTTTTTGGCAGTACGAAAATAAGCTTCTGTTTTTACAATATTCGAGTCAAGAATGACGCCATCGCAATCAAATACGATGGTTTTATATTTTTTTAAATCGAGAGTTTCAATCAATAAGCGCAAACAATTTTCCTGACTTTAATTTCAATATAAATCTATTACTTAACACTTTTTAACACCCAATAAAAAAGGGTTTGTGTTAACCACAAACCCTGATTTTAACGCAGTTAAACAATTATGCAGGTTTAATCGCGCTCGCTTCTTTGGCTAATTTAGTAATATGCGCCCAGTCTTTCCGTGCAACTGCATCTGCTGGGGTTAACCATGTGCCGCCACAAACCACTACATTTGGCAGGCTTAAAAATTGCGGTGCTGAGTCAACTGTTACGCCGCCTGTTGGGCAAAATTTCACATCCCCAAATGGTCCTGCAAAACCTTTCAGCAGATTAATGCCACCAACAGCAACCGCTGGGAATAGTTTTAAGAAAAAGTAATCGTCCGCATTGGCTGTCATGATCTCTGAACCAGTTGAAACGCCTGGTAATAATGGCAAACCGATTTTGCGTGCAAATTGACCTAGCTCAGTTGTGTAACCTGGACTTACCGCGAACTGACAACCTGCATCCAACGAGGCTTGTGCATCTTTTAAATTACGCACAGTACCTGAACCTAAAATCGCATCTGGCACGTGCTTCGCAATCTGCTCCATTGCCTGCAATGCGCAAGATGAACGCAAAGTCACTTCTAAAACCCGAATACCGCCAGCCAATAAAGCCTCTGCCATTGGCACAGCATCTTCGACATTGTTAATCACGATAACCGGAATGACTGGACCTTGTTTTGCTAAATCTAATGTATTAATCATACTTTTACCTAGTTAAAAAATTTGAATT
The DNA here is from genome assembly GCA_040387095.1 of Pseudomonadota bacterium. GTDB lineage: Bacteria > Pseudomonadota > Gammaproteobacteria > Burkholderiales > Methylophilaceae > Methylotenera_A. The sequence goes on from JAZKEJ010000063.1 coordinate 6,343, forward strand.
CTGCATTCTTTGATATTGCCCAGAATGACGATTTATGAATTGGAGTTTAAGTTTAAACTTTGATAATCGGCTGAGAACAAGGCGCATGAACGCAGACAGTATGATTAGTACGGCAAGTGAAATGCAACGCAGTTATCAGTCGATTTGCAAAGGTTATAACCATGTGATTGCGCCTTCTTCGGCGGAGAGTACATTTTTTCTCATCCCACCAAACAACTCACGTCCAATACCATGTGAATTGATGTTGCGTTTGGCATCAGACAGCTCCTCTGCTTCGCGGTCTGCCCAAGTATCTTCATCCACCAATACGTTCAGCGTACCGACAGTCGCATTCAAGCGCACAATATCGCCCGTGCGGATTTTGGCGATTGCCCCGCCTGCACTGGCTTCTGGGCTTAAATGAATTGCCGCAGGAATCTTGCCCGATGCGCCACTCATGCGGCCATCTGTCACAATTGCCACCATAAAACCTTTGTTCTGCAACACAGCTAATGGCGGAGTTAATTTATGCAGCTCTGGCATACCGTTGGCTTTTGGCCCTTGAAAACGCACCACAGCCACGAAGTCGCGTTCTAACTCACCGCGGTCAAATGCTGCTAGTAATTCTTCCTGTGCATCAAAAACAATTGCTGGCGCTTCAATGATATGGCGATCTTCTGGCACAGCAGAAATCTTAATCACGCTGCGGCCTAAATTACCTTTTAATAAACGCAATCCACCTGATTCGTTAAACGGATGCGCAGCAGTGCGTACTACCGTTTCATCACCACTTTCCGCTGGATAGTCTTTCCACACCAATTTGCCATCTTCTTTGACTGGCTTTTTACCAAATTCGCGCAAGCCGCCTTTGGCTACGGTGTACACGTCTGGGTACATATAACCGCCTTCAATCAACTCGCGTATCACAAAGCCTGGACCGCCAGCATTCTGGAATTCGTTGACGTCTGCTTTGCCATTTGGATAAACACTGGCTAATAGCGGCGTACCTTTTGCAAGGTAATGGAAATCCGTCCAATCAATGATGATGCCAGCGGCACGCGCTACAGCTACCCAGTGAATCAAATGATTAGTTGAGCCGCCAGTGGCTAACAAGGCCACCATAGCGTTAACAATCACATGCTCATCAACCAATTTACCGATTGGGATAAAGTTATTTTTACGCGTGTTATTCAAGACCAAACGCACCGCTTCGCGAGTTAAATCTTCGCGTAAGCCGTCATGCGGGTGAATAAATGCGGCACCCGGCACATGCAAGCCCATCGCTTCCAGCAACATTTGGTTACTGTTTGCTGTGCCATAAAACGTACAGGTACCTGCGCCATGATAAGCAGCAGACTCTGATGCAAATAGTTCTTCGCGCCCAACTAAACCTTGTGCATATTTTTCACGCACTTTTGATTTTGCGGTGTTATCCAAACCCGTACTCATGGGGCCTGCAGGCACAAAAACCGTTGGCAAATGACCAAAATGCAGTGCGCCAATTAATAAGCCTGGTACGATTTTATCGCACACACCTAACATTAAGGCGGCGTCAAACACATCATGCGACAATGCAATCGCCGTACCCATCGCAATATTATCGCGACTGAATAATGAAAGCTCCATGCCTGGCTCGCCTTGTGTAATACCATCACACATAGCTGGCACACCGCCGGCCACTTGAACGGTTGCACCACACTTATGCGCTTCATCGCGTAAAATATCGGGATAATTAACGTACGGCTGATGCGCTGAAAGCATCTCATTGTAAGCAGTGACAATGCCGATATGCGGCGCTTTTTCGACCACAATCTTAAACTTATCACTCGCAGGCAAAGCAGCGACTGCATGGGCTACGTTTGCACAGCCCAATCTATCCGCACCTTTTTCACGATTAATAATTTGATCGACACGATGCAAATAAGCAGTCCGCGTTGGGCGACTGCGCTCAATAATACGTTCGGTAACTTCTACTAAAGATTGTTTCATAGCTCAACTAAGTAATTAATAATTATAGTTATTAGCAAAAAATATATCATTGCTATTTGGTTTAAATTTTAGAAAAACAAATTTAAATATGCTTAAACCAGAATTATACTCCGCTAAAACTTTTTTTAAGAATATTCAAATCGTTCTCTGTGTAAGTTAGTTTTGCTTGCTCATCATTTTTACCCCCAATATTATCCCACTTTAGGCCTGTTGTTTGAGTCAATGGTATTGCAGTGAAGTTTAAATCTGTTTCGTATATTTGTTTTATTTTAAAACCATTTCTAATTGCGTTTACATGCAACCATATATCATCAGCTTTGGGGCATTTCTCCATAAAAGACTCCCCTTGCTCCGCTATTTTTTTTTGCAGAATTGGTGGATAAATAACACCCGAGCAACCTGTCGCATGATTGAGATAGCTCGGTTGTGAAGAGCGGCACATTCCCCAAGTATAAAAATCACCAACCATATCTTGCTTTTGATTCAGCGTAACAACATGAGCACGATAGCAAGATACAACAGTGGAGTCGCTTTCATATGCATCCAACAGATATTTCAACCAATATTTAGGATAAAAAATATCATCATCCGCGGTTACCAAAGGTAATTTAGCATCGTAACAATTTTTTACGTAGGGATAATACTTTGTATGAGGTCCATAATTTTTACTTAATAAAACTTCCAGCCCACGTTTCTTTAAGCGCTTTAAGTTTGGAGGTAAATTATTTACAACATCTTGGTCTTGTAGCCAAAGAATTATTCTATAAGGCTTTATACTACCGCGCCCGATAGACTCGATAGTGTAAAACACAGTGTTTACCCTTTTATTGTAAGAAGTCAGCGATACGACTACTGGAGAATCACCCAATAACGATTCATTTGAGAAAAAGTTCTTCAGTTTTATAAAAAACGTGTAACCCACTTTATCAACTGCTTTTTTAAAATAAAACCAGAACATTTAAGCACTCCATAACTTTAAATAAAACAATAACGGCTCAATTTTAATTGAATGAAAGTCGAACAGCTTTAAACATCCGCCATTAAATTATCAACCTGCTATCAATAACTTTTGGTCACTAAAATATCTTCCATCATCAAATATTCCAGATCACAGCCGTAAAACATATTCAGCGCATCTGTCGGACTGCAAATCATCGGTTCGCCAC
>JAZKEJ010000064.1:0-12011 GCA_040387095.1 Pseudomonadota bacterium
ATTAATCATTTTACGCACGACACCCAATTGGAAATTGATACTTTAAAATCTGCGCTCGCTCTTTTGGGCTTTAATGCTATTGTGTGTAAACATTGGGCGCAAGGTGCGACTGGTGCACTTGATCTGGCGAAAGAGGTTGTTAACGCAATTGCAGAAACGCAATCAAATTTCAGGTTTTTGTATCCAGATTCACTGTCTTTATTGGGCAAGCTGGAAACAATCGCCTTTAAAATTTATGGTGCAAAAGCGGTTAACTTAAGTGAAAAAGCCGCCAGAAAATTGGTATTATTAGAACAACAATATGCAGATTTTCCCATCTGCATTGCTAAGACCCAGTATTCATTTTCATCAGATGCCGCATTAAGAGGTGCGCCAGGCGCGCATAGTTTGCAAGTAGAAGATTTGCATCTATCGCGCGGCGCAGGTTTTATTGTGGCCATTTGTGGAAAAATCATGACCATGCCGGGTCTGCCAAAAGTACCCACTAGTCAACGTATTGATGTGAACAAATCTGGCAGTATTGTTGGATTATCTTAGTTAAGTATTTGATGGTTGTATTGGCATGTTGACGATTGAAAAAGCAGGTGTTGCAGAGCAGGCGATTCAAAAATCGCGTTTTTACGCTTGCGCTGGTCATTGCGAAACCGAGCGCGAAGTGGGACTTTTCTTAAGAGAATTGGCAGCTTTGCACCAAAATGCGCACCATTTGGCTTATGCGTTCAGAATCAAAACAGCCGATGGCATTATTCCTAGATTTTCCGATGCAGGCGAGCCGAGCGGCACTGCAGGCAAACCCATTCTGCAAATGCTGGAAGCGCGCGATTTAATTCATGTGGCAGTGGGTGTAATACGCTATTATGGTGGTATCAATTTGGGCACTGGTGGCTTGGCGCGCGCTTATGGCGGCACCGCAAAGATGGCTTTAGATGCTGCAAAAACGGTGGCTTTTGTTGAAATGCGTGCAGTGACTATCAGTGTTCAATACAATCAAATCGATACATTAACAAGGTCGGTTGCGCAGTTAAAAGGCAAGGTGTTAGACAAACAATTTGATCAAGTTATTCAGGTTAAGGTGAGCTTGCCAGCAAGCGAAGCCGATGCTTTTATACATAGATTTACCTAATGAATGATTCAATAATATTTCACTTAAAACATGCAAAATAACGCCTACCTCAACTGTACGAAATACGATATTGCCTCTTGGATACTGATTGGCATTGCAATGGTGCTGGTTTTAGTTTTTCATTTATTACCTGCTTTATTAGGCGGGTTACTCGTCTACGAGCTGATTCGTATTTTAACTCCACATATTGAACGTAAATTGCCAGGCACGCGTGCAAAGTTAATCGCCATCGCACTGTTAAGTTTTATTATTGTCAGTTTGCTAACCTTAGCTGGCGCAGGCTTAATCGCTTTCTTACGTTCGGAATCTGGCAGCTTGACCGTATTGCTGGCAAAAATGGCACAAATTATTGAAGATTCGCGCAAAATATTGCCGGCTTGGGTGTTGGAACGGCTGCCTTCGGATGCGATTGCTTTTAAACAAGAAGCCACGATCTGGTTACGATCGCACGCAAAAGAACTGCAGGTTGTGGGCAAAGAAGCGGGGCGCATCACGGCGCATATTATCATCGGCATGATTATCGGTGGCATGATTGGCTTGCGCGATGCGGCAAATGATGATGAATATAAGCCTTTTGCGCGCGCAATGGTGCAGCGTGTGTGGTTATTTGGTCATGCATTTGGGCGTATCGTATTCGCGCAGGTGCGAATCGCTTCGATTAATGCCTTTTTTACCGGCATTTATCTAGCCGTGATTTTGCCTTTACTTGGTGTCGAATTGCCCTTGGTTAAGACCATGATTGCCATTACCTTTGTGGTGGGGTTAATCCCAGTAGTCGGCAATCTGATTTCTAATACCATCATTGTAATCGTGAGTTTGAGCCAATCATTAGCGGTAGCAATCGGCTCATTGCTATATTTAATCGTGATTCACAAGCTGGAATACTTTCTAAACGCACGCATCGTTGGTGGACAAATTCGTGCGAATGCATGGGAATTGCTGATTACTATGTTGCTGATGGAAGCGATTTTTGGCATTGCAGGCATTGTCGCCGCGCCCATTTATTATGCTTATATAAAAAGCGAACTACGCACACACGATTTGGTTTAAATAATTTAGCGCAAGAAAGCTCAATAAAAAAAACAGACTTAACCCTCAAGCCACCACAGTGATTTATTGTTGGTGTAAAAGATTAATTCTTCAATCTATAAAATCGATTTTCTAACGTTTTACCTGCTTTTAGATTATCTAATTGATCGCCAGCACTATTGCCCAGCTTGATTAAACGCTCATCTGGATGTGGATGGGTTTTAAAGAGTAAAGCAACGCTATTATCCGTTTTATTCGTCTGCCCAATCGTTTGCAATACTTCGGGCAATGCAAACGCATCGTAGCCAGCGCGTGTTGCCAGCACCATTCCCATGCGGTCTGCTTCGTATTCTGCTTCTTTATCCAAACTGCGCGCGCTGATTTCAGCACCACTGCCAATCGCTTTTTTGGCTAACTTATTGTCTTTACTCAATTTATCTCCGATTAAACCCGCGCCGATATTCACCAATTGCTGTTTTTGCAAAACTTTAAGTTGGTGTTTTTGCACAACATGGGCAATTTCGTGGCCTAACACGCCGGCCAATTGCGCTTCGTTATTTAATTGTAGATATAGCCCTTTGGTGATTAATACATAGCCGCCAGGCGCTGCAAAAGCGTTTAAGTCGCTGCTTTCAATCACGCCGAATTTCCAAGGCAAATCAGCGCGTTCAGATTGATTGGCAACCCAGCGCCCGACTTTATTCACATACTGTTGTAGTTTGTCATCTTTTACCAAGGGAGCCGCGCCTAAAATGCTGCCTGTAATTTCGCGTCCAAGCGCAATCTCTTCTGCGGTACTTGGATTTTTCCAATTAAACGCTTTTTCAACAGAAGTGGAGGCTGGTGTAGATTCAGGCGTGTCTTTTGCTGCATCAGGTTCAGTTGAAGTTGTTGCTTGCTCTGAATTGCTAGTTCCACCACTATTCTTAACTTCTTCCATTTTCTGTTTAGCGGCTTCCTCAAGCGCTTTGCCAAAATCGAATGCAAAAGATTGCATGGAAAATAAACCGGCTAAAATTATCAAGCTGAACAATAAACTGTTATTTTTGAAATTATTGTTTTTAGACATTATTTGGCTCCTTTTAAATAAGCGAGCTTAGAGGTAGTTAACCCTCCGGCAGAGGCGAATTTTTGGCCATCGTTTGGTGTTAGGGTAAAGCTTTCCAGTATTTTCATTTCAGCTTCATTAAACTGCGCTGTTTTTAATTCTTCAGCACTCAAGCCGCGTATACCTGTTGTAGAAACTACTTTTCCAGTACCCGCTCGCCCACTGGCCACCGCTGCAATGCCGCCAACTTGATTACTATTTGATACGCCGCCACGTTTAACAGATAACAAGCGCACCCAGCCAGTGGTTTTTTTAGTTTTTACTTGTAGCCAAGCGCCTTTTTTAGCCAGAATATTTACCGCATCATTTTTACTTAAATTCCCCACCGTTTTTGCGTCCGTAAAAGGCTTCAAGCGCAAAGTGTCTGCTTTTAATACTGTGCCAGCTTCACCGCACAAGCCAAACACAGGGCTTGCAAGACCAATAATCAGCAATATCTTTAAAAAATCATGTCTAGGTAAAAAATTATGTATAGGTCTCATACTAAATCCTTAGTTAATTTTGTTCGTTAAGTTCTAGTTTTATGACCGCCTGCGCAAATAATGTACGCCACTGCGATGCTAAAGTCATGGTTGATTCTGCTGTTTGTGCATGCGAAAGTTTGCCCTTATGCAAAGTGTAACGCGCCAATGTTGTGCTGGGCAGACCGCAGTGTTTGATTAAGTCGGGCAATTTCTCTGCAATTTGCAGAGCGTCTTTTTTGGCTGTTTCGGCGTATTCAGGTTTGCTATTGGCAAACATCCAGCTCACCACAACCATATCCCCAAACAAACCCCATATGCCGCTTTGAGTGCCATGTATTGTCTCAATATTATTAGGTGATTGGCTATGTAGCTCAATTTCACGCTTCAGTTTTTTAAGCATCGCAGGGCTTAATGCCTCATTGCTTTCTACCAAAATCGGCATCATCAAAACGCTCGATTCAGCAGCATCGGCTTTTAAACCAAAAGCCAACCAGCGTTGCAACGCGCGATCGGTAGCAAGCGCATAAATTTTAGCAATACCAAACAAAGCAACTGCCCACAGGATTGGCGCGGTTAAATCGAGATAAGTGTTGCTAAGATTGATGGCGACATATGACAGCACCAATAAGCCGATTTGTGCGCCAGTGAAAACAGAGTTAAATTTATCGCGATCCACCTGGAAATAAAACGCTAATGTAGTGGCCCAAATCAGCAATAAGCTCATCAATACATAAGGTGTTTTGCCGCGCCAAACCTTTAGATAATCGCTATGTTTGGCATTATCAATAGCGGTGGCTAAGATTTCAACACCTGGAAACTGCTTGTCCATCGCTGTGGGTTTAATGTCAAACAGGCCGGGGGCGGTAGAGCCAATAATCACAATTTTGTTGGTAAATTCATTTGGCGGGCGTTTTTTATGTTCGCTGGCCAAATCAGTAAATACATCGCTAAATGTGACATAAGCATAGGTAAAAGGCTTACCACGCCAGTTAACCAGCATGTTTTGCGGTAAGTCTGCATTGGTTTGATTATTGACAAACTGCGCGACAACTAAAGGTAAAGACGGCAAGCGCCAGCCTGATGCATCATGAAACATTCGATATTCGCGCAAAATGCCGTCGTTATCTGGATAGACATTGTGTGTGCCTAATCGATCAGGTTTAATCGCGCCTTCAAAATACGGCAAGATTAGCGCGACCGTTGCATTTTTGTCGGCTTGCTCCGTTGGAGTTAATCCTGGAATTTGAGCAAATTTTAGCTGGCTGAGTGCATCCTGACTGGCATCCAAACGCAAAATAGGGAAGAAAATATTGTCTGAAGCGGCAATCACCTGATTAAAATAAGCGTCAGAATCTGCGTTATAAATATCGGCGTCAGAAAACACAATATCAAACACAATCGCCTTGGGATTCTGTGCCTGAATATTTTCTAAAAATTCGCCTAACACCTGACGCGGCCAAGGCCAGCGACCATATTCCTTTGCGAAAGCGGACAAACTTGCCTCATTAATATCCACGATCACAATATCTTTGTCTGCACTCGGCTGAAAAACACGATTCTTCACCATAAAATCGAATGCTTTATCCCGCATATTTTCACCAATATGAAACAACCCTGCATCCAGCAATACCAGCAAAGTAAATAGCGTAGCAAGATAAATATAAAAATTGTTTTTAAGCTTGCGCGTCAAGTTGGCAAGCCATTGACCTATCAGCAGTTTGAGTTTATTCATATGATTTTATTTATAAAGGTGAAAGCCGCACTAGTTTATAATATTGAGTATGAACGAAATTATAATCTTACTTTTAGTGTTGACGCTTATTTTGCTGGCTTGGCTGGCATGGCGTGAGTTTTCCAGCAGCAAGAGTAGTGCATTGCTTAATCAGTTAGAAGACAAACATCGTTTGATGTTACTGGATTTAAATGATGGCTTAAATAAGCTGGCAGACCGCTTAAATGCTGTCTCGCAAGATAATAGCGACAGATTGAAAACGCAGGTTTCGCTAGAGCTGCAAAGTACACGCACCGCCATGCAAGAGTTACAATTGGCGCAAAACACTAGCTTGTCACATACGCGCGAAACCGTTTTGGAAACGCTGCATAAAACGCTAAGTGAGCAGGGTAGAGAACAGCAGGCACTTATCAACAATACCATGTTAAAAGCCACCACAACCTTGACGCAAAGCGTTGAAAGTTTAGGCAAAATAGTCGATAGCCGTTTAGAGCAAATTGGCGGTAAAGTTTCGGAACGTTTGGACGAAGGCTTTAAAAAAACCAATGAAACGTTTATCAGCGTGATGGAACGCCTGGCCACGATTGATGAAGCGCAAAAGAAAATCGAAGGTTTGACCGTGAATATGGTGAGCTTGCAAGAGTTGCTGGGCGATAAGCGCAGCCGCGGTGCTTACGGCGAAGTGCAATTAGAGGGCTTGGTGCGTAATGTATTGCCAAATGACAGCTTTAAAATGCAGCATACATTTGAAAACGGCGTACGCGTAGATTGTGCGCTTTTTCTGCCGCAACCAACAGGCGTTGTGGCCGTCGACAGTAAATTTCCGCTAGAAAATTATCACAAAATGTTTGATAGCAGCCTGAATGAAATTGAGAAAAGCTTAGCTAAAAAACAGTTTAAAGCAGATATAAAAAAGCATGTAGATGATATTTCTATTAAATACATTATTCCACATGTAACCAGCGATGGTGCGGTGATGTTTATCCCGGCAGAAGCGGTGTTTGCAGAGATTCATGCTTATCACCCAGAAATTATCAATTACGCCATGAACAAGCGCGTGTGGCTTGTTTCGCCAACTACGTTGATGGCTGTGCTCAACACAGCACGCGCGGTGCTAAAAGATGTGGAAATGCGCAAACAAGTGCATATTATCAAAGATGAATTAGGCAAACTAAGTAAAGACTTTGAGCGCTTTGATGTGCGTATGAAAAAACTGGCTGATAACATTCGCCAAGCGCACGATAACGCGCAAGAAGTGCATATCAGTAGCCAAAAAATCACCAATCGCTTTAAACAGATCGAGCGTGTTGAATTAAGTGATAAACCTTTGGATCTGCTGGATGCAATTGACGAAATTGATCCTTGATTTGATCTAAAAATCACTATACTTAACCAATAATTTACATTAATTAATAATCCTAAATAATTGAATTAAAATGAAAATAAAAGTTTTATATTTTGCTAGAATCAAAGAAGCAGTGAATTACTCGACAGAAGAGTTGGATTTGCCAAGTGATATTTCAACCATCACTGCGCTTAAAAACTGGTTGGCTTTACGCGGAGAAGTTTGGGCTAATTTGTTTAATGGTAATCAGATTGTACGCGCTGCGATTAATCATCAGTTGGTGGATGATTTGGCAAAAATTCAGGCCAATGATGAAGTGGCGTTTTTCCCGCCCGTGACTGGTGGTTAGGCATTGAATTTCAGGGCAGCTAAATGAGTGTTCACGTACAAACAGAAGATTTTGAGCTTGGTTTATTGTTAAAACAATTGCGACTTGCTAATCCAAGCGCCGGTGCGTTGGTGAGTTTTGTGGGCCAGGTGCGCGATATCAATGTTGGTGACTCAATTACTACGCTCACTTTAGAGCATTATCCAGGCATGACGGAAAACGCACTGGCGGCGATTGAAATTGAGGCGCGCACGCGCTGGGATTTGATTGATAGTTTGATTGTTCACCGCATTGGTGCCCTTAAACCATTAGACCAAATTGTGCTGGTGGCAGTGTTAAGCGCGCATCGTGGCGAAGCCTTTAAAGCTTGTGAGTTCATCATGGATTATTTAAAAACTCAGGCGCCGTTTTGGAAAAAAGAAATCACGCCAGCCGGAGAGCGTTGGGTGGATGCCAAGTTGAGTGATGATGATGCGCTTGGTCGTTGGAATAAATAATATTTAAAACAATAATTTACAAGATATTTCTCTTTAATAACATTAAATTAATTAATAAATAAATAGTATAAAAATCAATCTTCACTAAGTAATTTATAAATAAACCCTTGATAGAGCCCTTAAAAGTGATGCAAAAATTAACCGCAAACGATTTAAATGCCAGCATTTCACTAAACGAGTTAACGTTTAATAACACAACAGAATTAGTTGAAAATAGCACTGGCTATCAGCCAAATGCACACGGTTGGGTAGCGCAAAGTGAAGCAAAAAAATCTGCTTTGTTTGGTTTAAATATGCAGCAAACTGGCTTTAATTTGCTGGTGCTTGGTGCGCATGGCAGTGGCCGCACTTCATTGATGTACAGTGCGATGCTGGACATCGCTAAAAAAGTAAAAACTGCCAATTTAAACAATTTAGGCCCAAACGATTCAACATTGCAAGATTTGGTTTCGATTTATAATTTTGAACAGATCAATTTGCCCACCTTGATCAAATTGCCGGTAGGCATGGCGAATAAACTGCGTGCGGAAATGGATATTTTCGCACGTGCATTAATGGCTGAATTACCCAACTTTGTGGCGGCAGATAACCAGGAAGCAATGTTAAAAACTGCTGAAGAATGGTTGAGTGTAATCATTAAAAATCTACAACAAGCTTTTGACGAGCCAACTTTAAAAGCGTATTTCGAGCTAGTTAATCAAGAGACATTAGGCTATTTAAAAGCGTGGCAGCCAACCAACAATCCCGATGTTGAAACCAATCTGGAAGGCTTAATCAGCGAACCATTTTTTGCGCGATTTCGCGTAAACGTGCTGGTGGATAATCGCGCTACGCAAACACAATTATTAAATCAGCCTATTATTTACGACAACGATCCGAGCATACAGTCACTGTTCGGCGGGGTTGAAAGTGCGTCGGATAGCACGGTTTCGCCAGATTTTACGCGGTTGCGCGCGGGTAATTTGCATAAGGCCGATGGCGGCATGTTATTGCTGCATTTGCGCGATTTGCTCAATGATGAACAAAATGGCACGCAAATCATTGAAAAACTGCATCGGTTTTTACGTAATGGCTCCTTACAAATTGAGGATGCAAGCAGCAGTGCACAAAGCACCAGTTATGTTGCCAATAACACACTTTTACCGTTACAAGTGAAGCTGGTGCTGATTGCTACGCGTGAGGATTTTTATGATTGCCTGGATGAGCAGCCAGATTTCTTTAATTATTTTCCGATTAAGGTGGAGTTTGCGGAACGTATTTCTGCAACGCCGGAAAATTATGCCGCGATTGCCGGATTTATTGCACAAAAATGTGTGCAACATGGTACTCCGCATTTTACTAAAGCTGCAGTTGCCGCCTTGATTGGAGCCTTGCAACGTTTGGAAGAAGACCAAACGCGCATCAGTACCAATTTTGCGTTTTTAGAACGCTTAATACTGGAAAGTGCCGCTTTTGCGGGCAATCAGAACTTAGTCACGGCAGAACACGTTCAGGCTGCGATTCAAGCTAAATCGACACGTAACCAGTATTTTGAGTCGCAAATTCGGGATTCGATTATTGATAATGAGCTACTTATTCAAGTGCATGGTGATGTAGTGGGGCAGGTCAACGGTTTAACGCATATTGAGCTGGGTGATGCCAGTTTTGGCTCACCGATCCGCATTACCGCGCGTTGTTACCCAGGCGGCAAAGGGTTGATTAATATCGACCGCGAAGTCAATATGAGTGGGCCGAATCACGACAAAGGTATTTTTATCCTGCAAAACTGGTTAAGTGCCAGTTTCAGCCATTTGGCACCGTTAAGCTTGAATGCATCATTGGTTTTTGAGCAGGAATATAACGGCGTAGAGGGCGATTCTGCCTCATGCGCAGAGCTGTTCGCTTTACTTTCAGCATTGGCTGGTTTACCGATTAGTCAGGGCATTGCCGTCACCGGGGCGCTCAACCAGTTTGGCGAAGTGATGCCGATCGGCGGCGTTAATGAGAAAATCGAAGGCTATTTCAGAGTATGTCAAGCGCTTGGGCTTAACGGCAAACAGGGCGTGATTATTCCTAAGCGCAATCAACGCCATTTATTGCTGGATGTGGCGGTGGTTGAGGCCGTTAAGCAAGGTCAATTTCATATTATTACCATTGACCATGTGTTGGAAGGCATTGAATATTTAACTGGATTGGTAGCCGCTCAACAAGATGAGGCTGGAATCTACGCGCCCAATACGGTGATGGGGCAAGCGCAAAATACATTGGCAAATTATCGCAAAACGCTGGAAAGTAACCAGCCTTATCAACAGCAAAAGCAACTCAATTTGATTAAATGAGGCTGGTTTTTGAAACATAATTAGCAAAATGAGAATGTTTTAATTGAAAGAAAAAGCATCAAAAACGGCGACTGAAATGGCTGGTGGTGATGATAAATGCCGTTTGGATAAATGGCTGTGGGCAGCGCGCTTTTTTAAAACGCGTAGCATCGCAGCCGATGCGGTCGATAGCGGTAAAGTGCGTGTAGACGGTGACCGTGCAAAGACTGCCAAAGAAATTAAAACCGGTATGTTAATCAGCATTCGTAGTAAAGAGTTTGAGATAGAAGTAGCTGTAACTGGCTTATCCAACATCCGCCGTGGCGCACCAGAAGCTGCGCTGTTGTACGCCGAAACAGAGCAAAGTAAAACAAAGCGTGATAATGCCAAAATAACGCGTGAGACGGATCATGCTATTAGAGAAAGAGGCGCGGGGCGACCAACCAAGCGCCAACAGCGTGAAATTAAGAAATTTACTGGCATTTATTAATTCAATCAATCACTTAAAAACAATACCAAAAGTTATACTTGCATTGCTCGAATAAAAATTGTTACACTATCGTTCAACTCGTGAACGGTTAATTAATTATTGTGTTAACAGACGAATATCGCTACAAAATCTTAAAAATTCTTGAAGCCAATCCGGAAATTAGCCAACGTGATTTGGCGCGTGAGTTGGATATTAGCTTGGGGCGGGTAAATTTTTGCCTTAAAGCCTTGATTAAAATTGGCTTATTAAAAGCCACAAATTTCCGTAATAATCGAAACAAGCTTGCTTATATGTACTTATTAACGCCCAAAGGCTTAGAAGAAAAATCTATGGTGACGGCACGTTTTTTAAAAGCGAAGTTGCAAGAACATGCCAATTTACAGGCTGAAATAGAAGAGTTGCGCGAAGACGCTAATCAAACAATGCATATCAAATTCCACCAGACGGAGATCAATCAACCATGACTGCACAATCAAATCGTTATGCCATTATTTTATGTGGGGGCTCTGGCACTCGATTGTGGCCGCTATCACGCACTTTGCGTCCAAAACAATTGTTGGCGCTAAATGGTGATTTAACTTTGTTACAGCAAACAACGCAACGTTTACTGGCACACGTTTCTGCAGCTAATTTGTTTACGGTAACGCACGAAGACCATAAATTTGAAGTAAAAGGTCAGCTGGCAGAAATTGCACCAGAAGCGGTTGCAAATGTACTGGCTGAACCTTGTGCCAGAAACACCTTGCCTGCCATTGCCTGGGCGGTTAATCAAATTAACCAACAAGATCCGAATGCACTGATTGGTGTATTTGCATCTGATCATTCCATTGATAAGACCGATGCTTTTCTGCAAGCATGGCAAACCGCTGAATTAGCCGCTAATGATGACTATTTGGTTTTGTTGGGTATTAAGCCGCATGAGCCAGCAACTGGTTATGGCTACATTAAACCCGGTCAGAATTTGTCATACGCTGGCGATTTGCCCTTGCTTAAAGTAGAGCAGTTTGTAGAAAAACCAGATGTAGATAACGCCAAACAGTTTTTTGCAGATGGTTATTTATGGAATAGCGGCATGTTTGTGTTTAAAGCACAGTCTTTTATGACCATGCTGCAACAATATCAGCCGGAAATGGCGCAGCAAGTTGTTAATATGAACCAAGATAATTTTGCAGAAACCTATGCAAATTTTCATAATGTATCGATGGATTATGGATTGGCAGAACTGGCAGAAAAAGTTGCGGTTGTGCCAGTAGATATGGCTTGGAGCGATTTAGGAAGCTGGGATTCTATTTACCAACGCCACCAAAAAGATGCGCAAAGCAATGTGACGCATGGACAGGTTTTGTTGCAAGAAACCACCAACAGTTTATTGTGGACGGAAACAGGTTTACTGGCAATTTTGGGCTTAGATAACATCGCGGTCATTCAAACCGCAGATGCGACTTTAATCTGCGATAAAAACCGCAGTGAAGATATTAAAGCCTTAGTGGCACAAGTGAAAATTCATAATCCTGTCTTAACGGAAATTCACCAAACAGTTTATCGTCCGTGGGGAAGTTATACAGTGCTGGAAGAAAGCATCAATTTTAAAATCAAAC
>JAZKEJ010000065.1:0-1238 GCA_040387095.1 Pseudomonadota bacterium
ATCAGCGTAGATGATTTGGTTGATGGCTTAATTGACACCGATATTGGTTTGGACGACGCCATGGCTGCGGAAGCGGATGACGAAGAAGAGCCAGATGTGGATGATGAGGATGACGAAGATGAAGATGGTGCCAAAGCGGCTGCCATTTCTGCAGAAGCCTTAGCTAAGCTAAAAGAAGAAGTATTAAAACGTTTTGCTATTATTCGCAAAGCTAATACAGAAATGAACGTGATTCGCGAGCAAAAAGGTTCGCAAGATGCTGGCTACAAAAAGCTGCACGAAGCTGTATTAGAAGAGTTAACCGCATTCCGATTC
Organism: Pseudomonadota bacterium; assembly: GCA_040387095.1. GTDB lineage: Bacteria > Pseudomonadota > Gammaproteobacteria > Burkholderiales > Methylophilaceae > Methylotenera_A. The sequence goes on from JAZKEJ010000065.1 coordinate 316, forward strand.
TCTGCCAAACAAGTAGAGGCGTTGTGTGAGCAAGTGCGCGGCTTAGTTGAAGAAGTGCGCGGCCATGAGCGTAAAGTGATGGATTTCTGCGTGGATAAATCTGGCATGCCACGCCCACATTTCATTAAAAGCTTTCCAGGCAATGAAATCAATTTAACTTGGTTAGATACTGAATTAGGTTTTGATAAGCCGTATATTGAAAAATTAACGCGCTACAGACACTCTATTATTGATCAGCAAGATCGTTTAATTGCGCTGCAAATTAAAGTTGGTATTCCGATTAAAGAGCTAAAAGAAATCAACAAGCAGATGACCACGGGTGAAGCGCGTGCGCGCCGTGCCAAACGTGAAATGATTGAAGCAAACTTGCGTTTGGTGATTTCGATTGCCAAAAAATATACAAACCGTGGTTTGCAATTCTTGGACCTGATTCAAGAAGGCAACATTGGCTTGATGAAAGCGGTTGATAAGTTCGAATACCGTCGCGGCTACAAGTTCTCAACCTATGCAACATGGTGGATTCGCCAAGCGATTACGCGTTCAATCGCTGACCAAGCGCGTACCATCCGTATTCCTGTGCATATGATTGAAACGATTAATAAAATGAATCGTATCAGCCGTCAAATTCTGCAAGAAACAGGCGTAGAGCCAGATCCAGCCCTGCTTGCTGAAAAAATGGAAATGCCAGAAGATAAGATTCGCAAAATCTTAAAAATCAGCAAAGAGCCTATTTCAATGGAAACGCCGATTGGTGACGATGAAGATTCTCACTTAGGTGACTTTATTGAAGATAACACCACGCTAGCGCCAATGGATGCAGCCGTTTACGCCAGCCTGCGCGATGCGACGAGTGAAGTGCTTGAATCATTAACGCCACGCGAAGCAAAAGTGCTGCGTATGCGCTTTGGTATTGAAATGAATAC
>JAZKEJ010000066.1:0-30167 GCA_040387095.1 Pseudomonadota bacterium
TGCCTGAGTTGGATGAACTGGTGCAGGAATTGCAAATTGCGCGCGATATTGCCGCAAAAGAATTGGCAGTAGCGGCATGAGCCAATTAGCCCAGTTGCAAGCCGATTTTCAAGCTTATTTAGTAGACGAAAACAAAGCGGCTGCATTTAAAAACTATATTGTGGATGATGCAAAAGTTGGGGCAAAAAAACGCTTAAGTATCTACGCCGATGCTTACCGCCTGCGCATTATTGAGGCATTAGCCAATAGTTATCCCAAACTTAAAGCCTTGCTGGGCGATGATTTATTTGAGGGCACTGCACGCAGTTATATTGATGCATATCCCTCTACTTATCGCAACATGCGCTGGGTTGGCGATCAAATGCAAACGCATCTGACTAACACTTTACCGCAGCATCCGATTGCAGCTGAAATGGCTGCATTCGAATGGGCGCTGGGATTAGCGTTTGATGCTGAAGATGTAGCTGTGTTGCAATTGCAGGATTTAGCGCTTGTTCCAGCAGAAGACTGGGCAGATTTACAACTAGTATTTCATCCGTCTGTGCAATTACTGCCGTTAAAATGGAATGTTTTATTAGTTTGGCAGGCCTTGGATACAGATGAAACGCCGCCAGCAGCTTTGCAGATTAATGAACCCTGTTTGGTCTGGCGCTATCAAACCAGTTCGCATTATCAGTCGCTAGATCAAGCTGAAGATCAGGCGATCAAGTTTGTACTTAAAGGCGCTAGTTTTGGTCAGCTGTGCGAATGCCTGCAAAACACTTACGCTGAGCAGGAAGCCACCATCAAAGCGGCACAATATTTATCTGCTTGGTTAAATAGCGGATTAATTGTAAAAACTTAATGCTTTTTACCGCTTAACTTTTAGGCGCAACGATTATTAAGAGTTGCAAAATTTAAGCGCCAAACTTTGTAATATCTCTCCATTTTGGTTATTTTGTATAAACACTACCGCACCCATATTTTCAAGCCGGTAGCCGCGATCTTTTAAATCTGGCTTGAGTGTAAAGTTTTTAGTAAATGCATTTTGATTGTTTAATTGATATGTGCCAAAAAATTCCCGCACCACATAATCATGTTTTAATTCGCTGCCATTATTTTCGCCAGCATTCACTTTACTCATCAATTTACTCTCATAAATCACCACAAAAATATCACTGATTTTAATATCACTTGGTCTGACGGCTTGCGCAGCCACTTCTAATATAATTTCCCCGTTGGTTTGGCTGACGGCGTTTAAAGATAAGTTGGCGCGAGACGCTAATTTTTGATTATTTTCAATAACCTTATTCAAACGTGAGCCATTGGAGCCTTTAAAATCGCGACCATTTATCACAAATTGCGGCGTGTAAACAAAACCTGCGTTATTGAATGCGGCTATTTTACGTTGACGTTCTGAATATTCAGCTTTAGAAAATCGATCTTTCCAGCCAATGTAATCCCAATAATCCACATGAAAAGCCAGCGGAATTAATTGTGTAGAACTGTGCTTTAAGCTGCTTAACCATTTATCTGCGGGTGGGCAACTGCTGCAACCTTCTGATGTGTAAAGCTCTAACAAGGCAACCGTTGAAGCGCCACTTTTTGCAGAGCATTCAGCGGCGATGGCGGATTGATTAGCAATAGTAATAAGACTAAACGCGATTAAAGCTTTAGCGAATAAGCGCACGACTAACTCCTTTTTAAACTTAAGAGTTAGTCGTTAATTTCAATTAATACTTACAAAAAATGTTTATCAGGTTAAGCGAGAATGACTAATTAAATCGATTGTTCGGGCTTGTTTAAGCTATTCCAAGGTGCAATCTTGATTAACAACAACATGCCTGGAATCGCTAAAATAAAGCACACAATAAAGAATTTAAACCAGCCGAGATTTTCCACCATATAGCCAGTCGCCGCGTTGGCAAATGTACGCGGTACAGCCGCCAAGCTGGTGAATAATGCAAATTGTGTTGCCGTGTAAAGCGGATGCGTGGTCTGTGCGATATAGGCAACAAATGCAGCGGTACCAAGGCCGACCCCAAATGCTTCTATACCAATCACAATACCCAGCCATAACAAGCTGTGACCTATGGTTGCCAGATAAGCAAAGCCCAAAATCGCAATCATCTGTACTGCTCCAAATAACCACAACGCGCGATTGATGCCCAATTTAAACATCCATACGCCGCCCAGCAAGCCGCCAATCACGCTGGGCCACAAGCCTGCATTTTTGGCGATTAAGCCAATCTCGGTTTTACTAAAGCCCATATCCAAATAGAACGGCGTTGCCAGCGCGGTTGCCATGCTATCGCCCAGTTTATAAAAGAAAATGAACGCCAGAATCAATAGTGCGGTTCTTAAGCCATTGCGATTGATAAATTCGTGAAATGGCTCTACAACCGCAGCCCTTAATGTTCTTGGCGCGCCTAGTTTAAGCAATGGTTCTTTAACTAAAATAGTCATGAAAATTCCTGGCAGCATAAACAGCGCGGTAATCAAAAATACGCTCTGCCAAGATATGTGGTCTGCCAAGATAAGCGATAGAGAGCCTGGTATTAAGCCGGAAATTTTATAGGCGTTTACGTGAATCACGTTGCCCATGCCCAATTCAATGTCAGGCAAAATTTCTCTGCGGTAGGCATCCACTGCAATATCTTGGCATGCGCTAAAAAATGCCACTGTGGTGGCAAGGTAGGCAATCGTCCAGATATCCAGTTTTGGATTAAATGCGCCAAATAGAGGAATTGACAGCAGTAATAACACTTGAGAGATAAGCATCCATCCTCGCCTGCGGCCTAGCGGAGGAATGTAGCGATCAAACAATGGCGCCCACAGAAACTTCCATGTAAACGGTAAGCTGATTAACGCAAATAAACCAATGGATTTTAAATCGACACCTTCAGACCTTAGCCACGCCGGTAATAAGCTGATTAAAATAAATAGCGGCAAGCCAGAGCTGAATCCAGTGAAAATACAGATTAGCATGCGTTTGTTGAAAAGGGTATTTTTAAGGGATTGATTCATTTTAAAATGATGGACTTAAGCGGCTTAGTTACTCAACAATATCACATTGCTTAATAGTAAGTGGCTTATTTGCGTGTTATTATTTTTATGAAACTTTTATAACTTGTTCGCATAATTTTTATATCATTAATTTGGTTAATGATTTAACTGAACGCATTCAAGGCGTTAATATGACACAAATTGTGTTGTATGCAATATTTAATCTTCTGCCAAGTTCAATTATTTGTTAAGCTTGGTGATTGACTAGGTTCAACTGTTTTATTCAATCTTCGTAATTTTCTAGCTTTAATTTGCTCACATAAAATTTACATAACCCAACAAGACACCTAATTTAAATCTTAAAGGAGTGTGCATGCTTTTGGCAAAGCCACTATTATTATCCATTAACTTAACTGCAAAATTATGTCGTTCAATAGCAATTTTTATTGCCTTAACAATATTCAGCTTTAGCGCCTTGGCAGATGAAGTAAGGCTTAAAAATGGCGATGTGCTGACGGGGACTATTATTAAAAAAGAAACCGATAAGCTGATTTTCAATACCAGTTATGCGGGCGACATCAGTATTGTATGGTCTCAAATAAGTACCTTAACTTCCACATCGCCTGTCAAAGTTTTCTTGGCTGATGAAATTAATATGACTGGTACGATTGATGAATCAGAACCGGGGCGAGCAATCATCAGAATAGTGAATACCGATGTGGAGTCGGATTTTGATTTAAATGAACTAACCTATATTAATCCCAGTCCAGAAGTTTCAGGTATTGGCGTGGTGTGGTCGGGCAATATTAATTTGGGCGGGGCACTCACTGAAGGCAATACAGATACCAGCTTGGTACGCGCAGATGGTGAAACAATTGCGCGAACTAAAAATAATAGGTTCACTCTTGGCGGCGTGCTAAATCGTGCTAAAAGTAATAATGTCGATACTGAATATAACAGCCGTGCCTACGCAAAATATGATAAGTTTTTAACTAAAAAATGGTATTTATATACCAACATAACCCTAGAAAATGATCGATTCAGAGACATTGATTTGAGGTCAACCACTGGTGTGGGTAACGGTTATCAAATTTATGAGCAAGATGATTTAAATTTAGCAATTGAGGGCGGTATCAACTATATTAAAGTTGATTATGACATTGCAGATGACGAAAGCTACGCCAGCGGACGCTGGGCATTGCGATACGACCAAAAACCCATGTCAGGTAATGTACAGTTTTTCCATCAGCATGAGATTTTATTCGGACTAGAAAAAACGGCTAATACTTTAGTTTTTTCAAAAACAGGCTTGCGCGTGCCAATTGCAAAAAACTTGAATGCCTCTACGCAAGTGAATTTCGACTACAACAGCAAGCCAGCGGAAAACAGAAAGAAAATGGATAAAACGCTATTGTTTAGCTTAGGTTATGGCTGGTAAACGTATCAGATGATGCAGTTAACTACTATGATTAACTAAGTTGTTTTGAGTCGATACATAGCTAGATTACCTAATAAATTTGGCATAAAGTGGATTTCATTGCCTTCAGTAATCACTTTGCGCTCTATCACTGTAATTTTGTGATTTTTACAAAATTGGTCAAAATCATGAATTGTACAAAGATGTACATTTGGCGTGTCGTACCACTGATATGGCAAAGTTTTTGAAACTGGCATGCTGCCATTGGCAATTTGCATACGGTTGCGCCAATAGCCAAAATTAGGAAAAGTGACAATAACTTCATGCCCCACACGTAGCATTTCCTGCACAATTTCTTCGGTGTTATGCATGGCTTGTAAGGTTTGCGAAAGTATAACGGTGTCAAACGATTGATTCTCAAAACCTAATAAACCAGCTTCCAAGTCCATTTGAATCACATTATTGCCGTTTTGCATACAGGTTAGCCAATTGCGATCATCTTTCTCCACGCCATAACCTTTGACTTCTAAACTATCGCGCAAAAACTGCAACAGCGAACCATCGCCGCAACCTAGATCCAGCACTTTTGACCCAAAGCTAACCCAGCCTGCAATAATAGCGAAATCTTGACGATACCTTAGATTAGAATTTGTATTATTTACATTATCAACCAATTTTATACCTCAATTTTCTGACAATATGCGCGTAAAATTGCATGGTAGTGTGCGTCTGGCATCAAAAAAGCATCATGTCCGTGTGCGGCAGTCACCTCAGCGTAACTCACAGTTAACTCATTATCCAGCAAGGCTTTTACAATTTCGCGTGAGCGCGCGGGGGAAAAGCGCCAATCGCTGGTAAATGAAACAACTAAAAATTGAGCTTTTACATTTTTTAATGCAGCACTTAAGTCGCCTTCGCATTTTAGTGCTGGATCATAATAGTCTAGCGCGCGCGTCATGCGTAAATAAGTGTTTGCATCAAATTCACCTGCAAATTTATCGCCTTGATAACGCAAGTAAGATTCCATCTCAAACTCCACATCAAAGCCATATTTGAGTGTGTTTTTGAGCTTTCGCCCAAATTTTTCGCCCATTGCGTCATCACTTAAATAGGTAATGTGCCCCAGCATGCGTGCGATGCGCAAACCGCGACTGGGAACCGTGTTGTGTGCGTAATAATCGCCCGCATAAAATTCAGGGTCAGTGACAATCGCCTGTCGTGCAACTTCATTAAAGGCGATATTTTGTGCGGTTAAGTTGGGTGCAGACGCAATAACAAGCGCATGCTTAATTCGTTTAGGGTATGCAATTGCCCATTGCAAAGCTTGCATGCCACCCAAGCTACCACCGATAACAGCGGCGAGTGTTTCAATACCTAAATAATCCATCAACCGCGCTTGTGAATCTACCCAATCTTCAACTGTCATAATTGGAAAATCAGCGCCATAAGGTTTATTGCTTGCTGGATTAATACTGGAAGGGCCAATACTGCCGTGACAGCCGCCTAAATTATTGAGCCCAATGACATAAAATTTATTCGTGTCCAAAGGCTTGCCTGGGCCAATTAGGTTATCCCACCAACCAGCATTTTTATCAGTTGTAGCATATTTTCCAGCGACATGATGATTGCCAGAAAGCGCATGGCAAATAATTACAGCATTGCTTTTATCAGCATTTAGCGTGCCATAGGTTTCATAAACCAAATGAGATTGTTGCAATATTTCGCCACTTTTTAATTGCAGCGGTTCATTGAAATATGCGGTTTGTGCGGCGACAATTCCAACAGAATCAGCGCCAATAGAATGATGTTCGACCATTTCGCAATTATACTATGTGTTAACTAATACCAATACTTGATTGCGCACGTGTTTAGGAGGTTGCAAGCACATTCAGCCTGCCAACTGTTACGCGCTTAGTTCCGCTTAAATCTAATACATGGCTTATTTCAGAAAACCCAGCTTGTTTTAGCAACTCTGCAACCTGTTCTGCTTGGTTATAACCATGCTCTAGCATTAACCAGCCATTGGTATTTAGATATTGTGGTGCGTTGTATATAATCTGGCGAATATCATCTAAGCCATCTAATCCAGAAGTCAGCGCATTCAGCGGCTCAAATCGCAAATCGCCTTGCTTTAAATGGGTGTCATCAGCTTCAATATAAGGCGGGTTGCTGACGATTAAATCAAATTTAATAGCACTCACTGCACTAAACCAGTTGCTGAATTTAAATTGCACATTATTAATAAATAAATTTGAGGCATTTTCAATAGCGACATTCAATGCTGCTTGGCTCGCATCAATGGCTGTTATATTTGATAGCGGTCGGTTTTTGGCAATCGCTAACGCAATTGCACCACTCCCTGTACCCAAATCTAAAACTGATTGTATATGTGTGTTTGCGGCTTGAGAGGTGTGCAAAGGCATTTTAGCTAAAGCGGCTTCTACAAGCGTTTCCGTATCTGGTCTAGGAACCAGCGTATCAGACGTAACTTTTAAATGTAAGCCATAAAATTCGCGATAACCAACAATATATGCGATTGGTTCACCCGCCAAGCGACGATTCAACAGGCCTTCAAACGCTTCTTTGATACTGCTATCGAAGATTTCGTTTTCATGGGCAATTAACCACGCGCGATCTTTATTTAGGGCATATTGCAATAAAAACTGCGCCTCAAATATAGATTCAAATGCCGTTAAATTTAAATGAGTATTTAATTGGCTTTGAGCGAATTTAATTGTTTGTTTAACGGTATCTAAAGGCATAACTAAAATTGTAGGCCGGTTATTAAATAAAGTTGACGCTTAAAAAGTGAAAAAATAGATAAAAAAACGCAGATTAAGAAAATGACAAATAAAAACGGCAACCTAAGTTGCCGTTTTTATTTTGTAAAACTAACTTAAACAGGCTATGCCTGCATTAAACTAGAAGAACAAGATTGCGCCTAAAGATACAGTTTTTGCTTTACCATCACGTAAACCATCAACTTCATTTTTTTGGCTTGAGTATTCAGCTACTAAGTTCAAGTGTTTTGTGATTGGGTGATAAGCACCAACTGTCCACATGTTGTCCTCATTCTCGCCACCACCTTCAGAGCTATTGAACTCAAGTGTACTTTCACCGTAGCTCACACCTAATTTAGTGCCAACGCCTGGAAGTGTGTAAGTACCTTGAACATACCAGCCATCTGAATCGCGTGTGTTACCGCTAGCATCAAAACCGTTTAAAAACTGCAATGTTTGGCCAATACCATCACCTGTGTAGTAATAACCAGTTAAACCAAAACCAGCTAGGTTAACAGTTGCGCCTACGTCAAATGCATCAGCGCGTTCATCAGTTGTACCACCTAAACCATCCGCTAAGCCTACGACTTCTTGTGAAATACCAGAAACCCAAACTTTACCGCCTACATCGCCAGCCCACTCATAAGCAGCTTTAGCTTCAAATGCTGGCTCATTGCCACCGCGGTCTGTTGTGATATTGGTACCGATTGAGTTGAACGCTTGTGTTACACCAGCTGTGAATGAGAAACCATTCCAGTTTGGTGATGAGTAAGCCACTTGTGCTTTCCAGTCAGCATAGATAAAGCCGTTACCGATACGACCTAATGTTGTTGTGTTACCGGCCAATGAACCAGCGCCTGAACCAACACCCAGCAATGTCATGTCGTTTAAGATAGCGTCAGAAGCGAAAATACCTAGATCTTTACCTAGTTTGATAGAACCCCAAGATTTGTCGCCGAATGTTACGAATGCTTGACGATTTTCTTGGCCAGTAATACCACCGTTGCCGTCAAAGTTACCGTTTGATTGTTTACCAGCACTGGTTGTTGAAGCACCTGGGTTGATTGAGATAGTGAAACCAACGTCTAAATCGTTTTGACGAGTTTTACCAGAAACGCTTAAATAGTTTGGTAGCAAACCAGTAGTGATATTGCTAACACTGTCTTCTGAACCGCCATTTAAAGCGTTAGGGCCAAAACCAGCAGTTGTAGTATCTCTGCCGCTGAATTTAGTGTGAGTGTAGTAAGCGTTTACAACGCCACCGATATCTAATGTCCAATCGCCAGCTGGAATCATGATGCCAGCGTTTGCGCTTGATGCTGCAGCTAATAAAGCTGATGCAACTGCTAAACTTAATTTTGTTTTCATATGAATCTCCAAAAATTTATTTCTTAAAGTTTTGTTACCAAGTTACCCTCATTTTTATTTCTGCTTTGTTGCCAAAACCCTACAAAAACGAGAAAGTTCGCGAACTATCTCAATAAAACAAACTTACATTTATTTACTAAGAAGGTTTAGCTAGTATGCCAAAAATGCTATTTTAGGAGCAAGGGTTTTGTGGCTTTTAGCGCTAGTTATCTGTAATTGTTGTTTTAATACAACATCACAATGGCTGATTGGGGTTGTTTCTTGGAGTGTGAGAAATGAAATGACGGCTTAATGCTTAATTTAAGCCAATTTTATCTAAATAAATAAAGCCATTATATTTACATATATTCTTCTACCGTAAATAATCTGCGATGTTCTCGAATGGCGAAGCGGTCTGTCATGCCAGCAATGTAATCGGCTACAGCGCGCGCTTTATCTAATTGCGCATGAGCTTGGTGTTCTGGCGGCATTAAGGTGATGTCGCTAAAAAAAACTTCGAATAATTCGTGGATGATACGCATGGCTTTTGCGCTCATACGATTGACCTTGTAGTGATGGTATAAATTTTGACGCAAAAACTGTTTTAGCGCCTGATTTTTTTTAGTCATTTCTGCGCTAAAACTAATCAGGTAAGGTGCTTGGCGAATCTCTTGTATATTTTTTGGTGCGAGTTTTGCAATATTTTGCGCACTGGTATGGCATAAATCGACCACCAGAATATTAATCATGCGGCGCACAGTTTCGTGTATCAGACGCCTTTGTTCAAGTTTGGGATACTTGCTGGTTACGATTTCCAGCTGCGAATTAAACAGTTCAACTTCTTGTAATTGCACAATGGTAATTAAGCCAGAACGCAAGCCATCGTCGATGTCGTGATTGTTATAAGCAATCTCATCGGCATAATTGGTTAACTGTGCCTCTAAACTTGGGCTGGATTTATCAATAAAGCGTTGACCTACATCGCCGAGCTGCTTGGCATTTTTAAGTGAGCAATGTTTAAGAATGCCTTCGCGCAATTCAAAGGTTAAATTTAAACCATCAAATTCGGCATAGCGTTGCTCCAATTTATCCACCACGCGCAGCGATTGCAGATTATGTTCAAAGCCACCGTAATCGCGCATGCAGTCGTTCAGCGCATCTTGGCCAGCGTGACCAAACGGCGTGTGGCCTAAATCGTGGGCGAGCGCGATGGCTTCGGTTAAATCTTCATGCACGTTTAATGTACGCGCAATGCCGCGCGCAATTTGCGCAACTTCCAAGCTGTGCGTTAAACGCGTGCGAAATAAATCGCCTTCGTGATTTACAAAAACTTGAGTTTTATATTCTAAGCGCCGAAAAGCTGTGGAATGAATGATTCGATCGCGATCGCGCTGAAAGGCGTTTCGTAACGGTGATGGTGGCTCTTCAAAACGTCTGCCGAGTGTGAGTTCTGGTTTTGCAGCGTAAGGAGCGAGTGTATTCATGTTAAGTTAACGATAAAGTTTGGTTTAGTTTGTTCGTGTCGTAATCACTAGTGATCACCGCTTTGCCGATGCCTTGTTGTAATACCAATCTAATCTTGCCATCCGCGACTTTTTTATCACTTGCCATTAAATCCAAATATCTTTCCGCACCCAATTTAGGCGCTTGCAAGGGTAATTTAGATGCAGTTAACACATTAAATATGCGCGAAAATTCAGTTGCATTTAGCCAGCCCATGCGTTGTGATAAATCTGCCGCCATCATCGTGCCTGCGGCAACGGCTTCGCCATGCAGCCAAACGCCATAACCCATCGCATTTTCAATCGCGTGCCCAAATGTGTGACCAAGATTCAACAAGGCGCGCTCACCCGTTTCATGCTCGTCTGCAGCGACTACTTCGGCTTTGTTTTGGCATGAGCGATAAATAGCATAGCTGATAGCGGCTTCATCTAAAGACATAAGTTTGTCGATATTAACTTCCAGCCAATCAAAGAAATCCGCATCACGAATCAGACCGTATTTGATTACTTCTGCCAAACCGGCTGATAGTTCACGAGGCGGTAAAGTTTTTAAAGTATCAATATCTGCCAATACCAATTTGGGTTGATAAAACGCGCCAATCATGTTTTTGCCTAACGGATGATTAATGCCCGTTTTGCCGCCAACACTGGAGTCGACTTGTGAAAGCAAGGTGGTGGGGATTTGAATAAAAGGCACGCCACGTAAGTATGTTGCCGCTGCGTAACCAGTTAAATCGCCAATGACGCCACCACCTAATGCAATCAGCGTGGTACTGCGCTCGCAGCGATTTTTTAAAAGTGCGTCATAAATTAGGTTAAGTGTTTCTGTATTTTTATAGGCTTCGCCGTCTGGTAAGATAATTTCAATAACGGTAACGCCGGCATCTCGCAAAGTTTTACTTAACTGTTCCAGATATATAGGCGCCACGGTTATATTGGTAACAATAGCGACATTTTTGCGTTTAAGGTGCGGCACAATTAATTCGGCCTGATTCAGCAAGCCAGTGCCGATATGGATTGGATATGAGCGGTTATCGAGCGCGACATGTAAAGTTTGCATAGTGTGATTAATTACAATTTATTCGGAAAGTTTTAAGTCAAGTGCAGATTCTATTTTTGCGATAATTCCACTTACAGGTTGATTGCCCGTATCAATAATATGGGTTGCGGTTTCTGTATATAGTGGATTGCGTTCTGCATAAAGCTGTTCTAGCTTGGCGCGAATATCCACATTTTGCAAAAGTGGCCTATGTTTGTCGTTACGTGTTCTATGCCAAAGCTCGTTCACATTGGCACGTAAGTAAATCACGCTGCCGTGCGATTTTAATAATTGACGGTTTTCTGCTGCAATCACAGCACCGCCACCAGTTGCCATGACAATGTTGTGTTGACTGACTAATTCTTGAATAACAGCAGTTTCACGTTTGCGGAATCCTGATTCACCTTCTAAATCAAAAATAACGGGTATTTTAACGCCAGTGCGTTTTTCGATTTCTACATCCGTATCGTAAAAATGTTTATTTAAGTGTTTGGCTAAAATCTTGCCAATGGTGGTTTTGCCTGCACCCATTAAACCGATGAAAAAAATGTTGTTTGTTTCTGTCAAAATAATTTGCCGCTAAATTTATAAGCAAAAATGCCTATCAGGTTAATGATAGGCATTTTAAGGTAAAGCGTGCAATCTGTCAGTTAAGTCTTATCTTAAGCCCAAACTTTCATCCATAATTTTGGGTGTGATAAATATTAACAGCTCACTCTTATCATCTTGTCTGGTGCGGCGTTTGAATGCGTTACCAATAATTGGAATATCGCCAAAAAACGGCACTTTGTCTACCGCATTATTTTCAGTCTGTTCAAAAATGCCACCTAACACAGCGGTTTCTCCATTAGATACCAACACTTGTGTTTTGACGTTTTGAGTATTAATAGCGGGTACTCCAGCAACCACTTGACCAGGAGAGTCTTTTCTGACTTCAAGGTCCATAATAATTTTATTATCAGGCGTTATTTGTGGAGTCACTTCTAAACTTAACTCTGCTTTTTTGAAGGCGATGTTTGCAGCACCACTGCTCGATGCCTGTAAGTAAGGAATTTCCACACCAGATGCAATTCTAGCGGTTTGTTGATTGGCCGTTGTGACTCGTGGGCTTGAAACAATTTTCCCTCTTCGGTCACTTTCTAATGCCGATAGTTCTAAATTCAGCAACAGGCCAGCAGGTAATCTAAATAAGCTAAATGCAATGCTACCAAACGCATTATTAACTGGCAGGTTAGAATTTAAGCCGCCAGTATTTGCAGTGGCACCTGTTGCGTTACTCGCGCCTGTTACTGGTGTCGTTACGGTAGGTACCGGATTTAGAGCGCCCCCAATACTTAAACTATTTTGACCAGGAGTGGTAGCGCTTTGGACGCCAAACCTTGCGCCTAAGCTTTTGCTAAACTCATCTTCAGCTAATACAAGACGTGATTCAATCATCACTTGTTTTACAGAAACATCGATTTTGTTGATGATTTCTTGAATTTCTTCCAATTTTTTAGCTGTGTCTTGGATAAAGAGTGTATTGGTACGTGGATCATAATTGACGTTGCCACGCTTAGATAAGATGCGGTTTTGGCCAGCTGCACCACCACCTGCACTAAACCCACCTGAAGTATTACTGCCATCTAAAATTTTAGTAAATTCAGATGCTTTTTGATACTTAAGAGTGAAAGCCTCTGTACGTAATGGCTCTAAATCTTCAATGGCTTGTGTTGCTTCCAGTTGCGCTTTATCTTTTGCAGTCACTTCTTCTGCAGGCGCAACCATAATCACATTGCCCGTTTTACGCATTGTGAGACCTTTGTTTTTCATGATGATATCCATGGCTTGATCCCATGGTACATCTTTCAATCTCAAAGTCAGGTTGCCAGTAACAGTGTCGCTGGTAATAATGTTTAAACCAGTAAAATCAGCAATCACTTGTAATACTGAACGCACTTCAATATTTTGAAAGTTAAGAGATAGTTTTTCACCAGCGTAGCCAGGTTTAGAGCTTCTCACTAATTTATCTGGATCTTCAATCACCTGGCGCACGTCGATAATAAATTTCTTATCTGCTTGATATGCGGATTGCTCCCAGTTACCTTTAGGTTCAATTGAAATACGACCATTTTTTCCTTGTTTCATCGTGTCTACATATAAAACAGGCGTATTAAAATTAATTACATTTAATCGACGTTGTAAATCAGCTGGAACATCGGTATTAATAAAATCAACAATAATCAATTTACCTTTTTGCTTAATGTTGATACCAGAGTTTGCATCAGACAAATCCACAATAATACGACCTTCACCGTTTTTACCACGCGCGAAATCTACGTTTGTAATTGCATGTTCTTGACTAGTGGCGCGAGCTTCAGCAAAACGAGTTTCGCTTGTTGCGTTACCTGCGCTTGCTTCACTGCCTTGCAAGGTAATAATGACGTCTTTACCACTTAATGTGGTGTTGTAACCCACATTTTTGGTTAGGTTTAATACAACGCGCGTGCGATCTTTAGCTTGTGCCAGTGACACGCTTTTTAACGCACCTTGTTCGCTAATGATATTATTTTTAAGTAAACCATTCGCTGTGTCAGGGAAGTCCAATGCAATTCTAGCTGGGTTATTCAGGGTGAATCCAGCAGGTGGATTTGCAAGAGGCTCTTTCATTTGCAAGCGGATGCTGACACGGCCACCAGATAAAGCCGAGAAATCTATATTTTCAATTTTATTGCTGTATAAATTTTCATCATTTTCTGCTGCTAGTGCGCTGTTAATAACACCTAACCCTGCGCTAGTAGCGATGAGCAGCGATACTGCCAAAAATTTCGTTATAGTTTTAAACATGTTCATTCCTGTCATTTATTCTTGCAAATTTATACTTGCGGTGCGCTCTATCCAGTCACCAGTTAGATCATCCTGCACAATTTCTTTAAGTGCTATATCACTTTCATTGATGGCTGTTACCAAACCGTAATTAGGACCTAAATAGTTACCAACTTTAACTTGCTGTATCGTGTTATCAGGCGTTTTAATTAATGCATAAGTGAGTTTGCTTTTGCTCATAGACCCCACATATTTCAAGCTTTCTAAAGGGTAAGCTTCAAGCGCTTCCTTAGGACGATTGGTATTGGGTTGTAAACCACCATTTTTGCTTGTAGCTTTACGCGGTTTAAACGGGTCAGACAAAGTCCCATCAGCATTGTATTGCAGGGGAGAATAGGGCAAGACTTCCGGTAATGGTTCTACTCCTTTACTCATATCATTTGCTGCGCTAAGCATAAATTTATCTAAATCATCACCTTCATCACCATTGCAGGCAACAAGGCTTAGCATTAAAGCTGACACAGATAGGAGTTTTAATAAAAGACTAGAGCGAATCATTTATTTTACGTCCTTCTTTTCAGAGGCTTTTTTAGCGGCAATTTCTGAAGAATCCAAATAACGATAAGTTTTGGCAACAGCCTCAAGCATGAGTGGGGCATCTTTGCTGTCTTTATTGATTGGAGCGATAGCCATATTGTTTAATGTCACAATTCTGGATAGTTTTGAAATGTCGGTAGCAAATGCGCCTATGTCGTGATAATTGCCTTTGATTTTAATCTGAATCGGCATCTCTGCATAAAAGTCTGCAATCGTTTCTTGTCCTGGTTTGAATAATTCAAATTCAAGCCCCCGGCCAAGACCAGCTTGGTTAATGTCGGTTAGCAAGCCATCCATTTGTGATTTATCAGGCAACTGTTTTAATAGAGCGCCAAAGGTTTTCTCAATATCCAGCATTTGCTGTTTATAAGCATCGATTTTGACGGCTTGGCCTTTTTTGGCTATAAATACTTGGCGCAGCTCTTGTTCCTTAGATGCCGCTTGGTCAAACTCATCTATTTCAGGGCTCCATAAAAACCAGTAGCCAAGCGCAACTAATACCAAGAACAAAAAGCCTAGTAGCACCAATTTAACGGGCATAGGTAAACTGCCAGCGTTTTTAAAATCAATATTATTGAAATCATCTAATTTCATCTGGATTATGTCCCTTTGATTTTATTTTTATTGGGTGCTTCTTCAGCTTTTTGAACTTTTAGAGACACATTTAGCGTGAAGTCATTCTGCCTGATACCATTTAGCGTCATGGCTTTAATTTCAATAAGATTAGGAGATTCCATCCAGTTAGAAACACTTAAATTGCGTACAAGAGTAGCAACACGCGCATTGGTGTCTGCAACGCCTTCTAATGTAATTAAATTACCTTGTTGTTTAACGCTTTTTAAATATAAACCTTCGGGAAGTTGCCTGGATAGCTCATCCAGAATGACCACAGATTGACTACGATTTGTTTGCAAGTTTTCAACTATCTGTTTGCGTTCTAGCACATTGCTGATTTGGTCTTTCAAGTCCTTAATGTCTGCAATTTCTTTATCTAACTCGGTAATTGCTTGCTCAAGTCTTCCATTTCTTTCAATTTGGGAATCTTTTTTTGCGCTAAGGTAGGTCCAGCCCATAAACACTACAGCACCAGCTATTACTGCTGCCATTAATGCCATCAATCCAAACTGACGCTGGCGCTCTGCGCGCTTCAGTTGTCGATGTGGTAATAAGTTAATGCGCATCATATCAATTCACTCCACGCATGGCCAAACCACAGGCTATTAAAAGCGCAGGTGCGTCAATGCTGGCCTGCTGTTGTTTAACCTTTGTTGCAAGTGACATAGACTGAAACGGGTTTGCAACAATGGTGTTTACTTGGGTACGGTCTTGCACCATCACATCAATCGCTGGAATCGCCGCACAACCACCGGCCAACACAAGATGATCAACACGATTATACTGCGTTGAGCTAGTAAAAAACTGTAATGCCCGCGCTGCTTCAGTTGAAAGCGATTGCATAAAAGGCTGCAGCACTTCGCTTTCATAACTCTCTGGCAAACCGCCCTTGCGCTTTGCAATTTCAGCTTCTTCCACAGATAAACCGAAACGTCGTTGAATTTCTTGTGTCAGTTGCGTGCCGCCAAACACTTGTTCACGCACATAGACTGACACATTGTCATGCAGCACATTGATATGCATTATGCCTGCGCCAATATCCATAATCATGACTGTCTGATCTTTGCCTTTATTGGGAATTTGATTAGCCACTAAAGCATAAGCTGTTTCAGTAGCATAAGTATCTACATCCATAACAGTCACTTTCAAACCCGCATCTTCCGCAGCCGCTACGCGGTCGTCAATTTTTTCTTTTCTGGCTGCAGCAATTAATACTTCTACTTCATCTGGGCTATTTGCCGCTGGACCTATTACTTGAAAGTCGATATTTACTTCTTCTAGGGGAAAAGGAATGTACTGGTTAGCCTCTGCTTCTACCTGCATTTCCATGTCTTCTTCACGTAAGTCGGCTGACATCATGACTTTTTTGGTGATAACAGCAGCAGATGGTAATGCGAGTGCGGCACGCTTTTCGCGCGAACCTAACAATTTCCATGCCAATTTAACGGCATCTGATACTTGTTCTAAATCAGAAATATTGCCATCTACTATTGCATCTTTTGGAATCGCAGCAATTGAGTATGCTTCAAGGCGGTATGAATCCCTGCCAGTAGATGAAAGTTCCACCATTTTGACAGCCGAAGTACTGATGTCCACACCAATAAGTGGGGGTGTACTTTCATTGAAAAAATCGAATTTCAAATTAAAATTCTCTTTCTATATTCATGGGTTACGCACAATAGTGATAATTTACATTAAATCCTAGCAACAAGTTTACGCCCTGTAAAGCAAATTTTAATTTAAGAGTTATTAAAAGCTTACAATTGCTAAGGCATGTACCTTTTATGATACAAGTTCAATAATCCATAAATTAATACTTATTCAAACCGGTTTAAAATGACTGCATTTTGGTTAATTCTCATTAGCTTATATACTATTAGTTGTAATTTACAGGTAATGAATTGATTCGTTAAAAATATTTATGGCTCTAAAAGACATGGCTCCAAAGAAATGGTGGCACTTTTTAATTTTGTTTATTATTGTTGGTGGATTAACAATATCGGCGATGGTTGCGCTTGCTGTCACCCTTATTTACCCAACATTACCTTCTTTAGAAACGTTAACCGATTATCACCCTAAACTTCCCTTACGTGTTTATTCGTCAGATGGATTTTTAATTAGTGAATTTGGTGAGGAGCGCCGTGCTTTTATCAGCATTGATAAAATTCCTCAAAACTTAAAAGATGCCGTATTAGCAATAGAAGACAGGCGGTTTTATCAGCATGGTGGCGTAGACACCAAAGGCATATTGCGAGCCATCAAAAATAATGTCACAGGCCGAAGTCATGAAGGCGCTAGCACTATCACGATGCAAGTTGCCAAGAATTTTTTTACTACCCCAGGTAAAAAACGCACAATGGTGATCAAAATTAAAGAGGCATTGCTGGCTTTAAAAATTGAGAAAACGCTATCTAAAGATCAGATTTTAGAGCTTTATCTGAATCAAATTTATTTGGGTCAGCGATCATACGGGTTCGCCGCTGCATCTCAAGTGTATTTTGACAAACCTCTAGCTAAGTTAACGCTAGCTGAGTCTGCGTTGTTAGCAGGTTTGCCTAAAGCACCTTCTGGCTATAATCCATTTATCCATCTAGACCGTGCTACGGGCAGGCAGCATGAGGTTTTGCGCGATATGCATCGGTATGGTTTTATTGATGAGGCTGAGTTTAACGAAGCGATGCAACAAAAATTGACATTTAAAACATCTAAACTAGCGCGTGATTTAGAAGCGGATTACGTGGCAGAAATAGTGCGACAAAGTTTATATGCGCGTTATCAAGACGATATCTACAGCAGCGGCCTAAAAGTCTATACCACCATCAAAAAAGTGAATCAGCAAGCTGCAAATGCGGCAGTGTTGAAGGGGATTATGGATTATCAGCGTCGGCATGGATACCAAAAACCAGAGAAAACGATTGATTTAAACAAATTACAATCATCTGATTTGACAGAAGGCTTGCAAATCGCACTAGAAGATATTGAAGAGTACAAAGGATTTGTACCGGCGATTGTGACAGAGGTTTCGCCAAAGCTAGTCAAAGTATTTACTAAAAAAGGTGAGAGTCTTGAAATTAGTGGTGCAGGTCTAAGTTTATTGCAAAAAAACTTGACCGATAAAGATATTAAGAAGCACAAAATCAAACCCGGCTCGGTTGTGCGTGTGATTAAAACCCAGGACGAATGGCACATCGTACAATTACCATCGGTTGAGGCAGCGTTAATAGCGCTTGATCCAGAAAATGGCGCGATTACTGCATTGGTGGGTGGCTTTGATTTTAATAAAAATAAATTTAATCATGTGACACAAGCTTGGCGCCAGCCTGGTTCTAGCTTTAAACCATTTGTATATTCGGCCGCGCTGGAGAAAGGGTTTACACCGGCATCCATTGTTGAAGACACGCCACTATTAATGTCGGCTGATGAGTTGGGTAGCTCCAAGGCATGGGAGCCGAGAAATTTCGATAACACCTATTCTGGACCAATTCGTTTACGTACAGCTTTAACTAAATCTAAAAATATGGTGTCGATTAAGCTGTTGCGGTCAATTGGGCCACGTTATGCCCAGGATTATATTACAAAATTTGGCTTTTCGCGAAAAGATCATCCTGCTTATCTAACCATGGCGCTGGGCGCTGGGGCGACAACGCCTTGGGGACTGGCTAATGGTTATGCTGTGTTTGCCAATGGCGGGTTTCGCATAAAACCGCATTTAATTAGCAAAATCACTGATAGTAACGGCCGTGTTATTGAAGAAATAGTTTATCCACGCGCTGGTAAAGGTGCGCCCAGAGCAATTGATAGCCGAAATGCATTTTTGATGACTTCAATGATGCATGATGTCGTGCAGAGAGGTACAGCAACAAGAGCAAGACAGCTGGGTCGACAAGATTTAGCTGGCAAAACAGGTACCACCAATGATCAAGTGGACGCATGGTTTGCAGGTTACAATCCCAGACAAGTGGCGGTGGCATGGGTTGGATATGACCAGCCACGCTCGCTGGGTCGCGATGAAACAGGTGGTAAAGCTGCCTTGCCTATTTGGGTTAGTTACATGGAAACTGCGTTAAAAGGCATGCCTGACATTCCATACAAAGTGCCTGATGGCGTGATGATTGTTAGAATTGATGAATTAACGGGTGTGCTGGTTGAAGAATATGAAGACGGTATTAATGAATATTTCTATCATGAAAATCCGCCACCAACAGCAGAAACCTTTTTGCCTCCTATGCAAGAGCCAGCGGACTCGGATTTTCCAGAAAGCCTGATTCAAAATCCGATGCAGCCGCAACCTCCACAATTAGCACCAGCGACAGAAGAGCCTCCACAAGGCTTTTCTGGTGCAAATGCCAATCGTCAAACTCCCCCTTCGCCCACAAACGCAAGTTCAACGAACGCGGCCTTACCTGCTAATTCTATTCCTGCAAACTCAAAAAACGTTCCAAAACCTGCCCCTAAGCCCGCAAGAAAGCCGACTAATAGCACAGATTCTGCCGCGAATATTTTAAATCCATCTGGCTTTTAAGTTAATTTTTGATATAAATTTCTAGTTAATAATCAACATGGCACGCGAAAATACCGAACATATGCGGCAACTTATCGCCCAGTCAGCCGCACGTATGATGGCGGAAGACGGTATTTCCGATTTTGCTTATGCCAAGAAAAAAGCAGGCCGGCAAGCCGGCGCATTGGATAACAGCGTGCTGCCATCCAATGCTGAAATCGAAGCAGAACTCAAACTGTATAACGCCTTGTATTTAGGTGATGAACAGCCAGAAAATCTGCGAAATTTGCGTAAAAATGCATTGTTTACCATGCAAATGCTGGAAAAATTCAATCCGCACTTAACTGGCAGTGTGTTGGACGGTACCGCTGGCGCAGGTTCTGAAACGCATATTCATTTGTTTGCAGATAGTTTAAAAGAATTGGAAATGTTCCTGCTCAACCTGGATATTCCTTTTGAAACCAATGAAAAATCCTACCGTATCATGAACGATGGCAAACGCGACAAAAAAGGCGATAATCGCAAAAAAGTACCGTTGTTTACGTTAGAGATGGATACTGGCTTGATTAAGTTAAGCGTGTTTGAAATCGATGATATGCGCGTTTCAACTAAGCGGACGGCGGATGGTGCGAATGCGGAGCGAGCGGATATTGTGAGTGTTAAACAGTTATTAGATGAAATTTAATATTGAAAATATTTTTATCGAATATTGCACAAGATATACAATATTGCAGGGAAATAAGCGGCATTATCAGCACAACAATCATTAGCCATCAAATTAACTTTTCAGCCAACGCGCCGCATCCATCGCATAATAAGTCAAAATCCCATCTGCACCAGCGCGTTTAAAGGCTAATAAGCTTTCCATCACACAGGCTTTTTCATCTAGCCAGCCATTTTGCGATGCGGCTTTCAGCATAGCGTATTCGCCGCTCACTTGATAGGCAAACGTTGGTACGCCGAATTCATCTTTTACGCGGCGCACAATATCTAAATAAGGTAAACCTGGTTTGACCATCACCATATCCGCACCTTCAGAAATATCCAGTGCGACTTCTTGCATGGCTTCATCGGAATTTGCCGGATCCATTTGGTAGGTGTATTTATTGCCGGTTCCTAAATTGCCTGCTGAACCGACTGCATCGCGAAACGGTCCATAAAAGGCAGAAGCATATTTGGCAGAATACGCCATAATCTTAGTGTGGATATTATGCGTGCTTTCAAGCGCCTCGCGTATTTGTCCAACGCGGCCATCCATCATGTCGCTGGGGGCAACAATATCGGCACCCGCTTGTGCATGCGAAATGGCTTGTTTGACCAAAACCTCTATTGTCTCATCGTTAAGAACATAACCCGCGTCATCAATTAAACCATCTTGGCCATGTGTGGTGTAAGGATCTAAAGCCACATCTGTCATAATGCCCAGTTGCGGATGCGCAGTTTTGAGTGCTTTTACTGCACGCTGAACTAAGCCGTTTGCATTAAATGCCTCGGCCGCATCCAGACTTTTAACTTTGCCATCTATCACTGGAAATAGAGCCAGCAAAGGAATGCCGAGCGCGACGCATTCACCAGCGGTCTTTAATAAAATATCAATACTTTGGCGTGTTACGCTAGGCATCGAAGCCACTTCTTCTACGCGATTTTCGCCATCCAACACAAATACCGGATAGATTAGATCATTGGTGGTGAGTACATTTTCGCGCATCAAGCGGCGTGAAAAATCATCTTTACGCATACGGCGCGGGCGGGAATAGGGGTAGCTCATTTTATCAATCCTTTTACGATAGATTCGCGCTTTTTGTCTAGTTAAATCCTAAGCGAAGACTTTCGCCAATTCAGCACCCGGGTCTATTTGGCGCATAAATGCTTCACCTACTAAGAAAGTATGGACATTATTTTTTCGCATCAATGCGACATCATTATTAGTGAATATACCTGATTCGGTCACGACTATTTTATCTGTCGGAATGTACGCTAATAACTCCAGTGTGGTATTTAAGGCCACATCAAAAGTGCGTAGATTACGGTTGTTAATACCCAATAATGGCGTATTTAATTGCAGTGCCAAATCCAGCTCTTCGCCATTATGCACTTCTACCAGAACTGCCATACCTAAACTGTGTGCTACTTGTTCTAACTCGCGCATTTTGGCTAAATCAATCGCAGCGGCAATCAACAAAATACAATCTGCGCCCATTGCGCGCGCTTCATAAACTTGATACGCATCAATCATAAAATCTTTACGCAAAACTGGCAGATTACAAGCGGCACGCGCCTGTTTTAAATACTCCGCTGAGCCTTGAAAATACTCAACATCCGTGAGCACTGACAAACAGGCTGCGCCGCCTTTTTCGTAACTTTTGGCGATTTCTGCTGGATTAAAATCTTCACGAATCACACCCTTTGAAGGGCTGGCTTTTTTGATTTCGGCAATGACGGCTGATTGACGATTGGCAATTTTTGCACGAATACTTGCAACAAAATCGCGTGTTGGTGGTGCATTGAGTGCTTCTGTCTCAACAGCTGCGAGTGGCTTGAGGTTTTTTGCGGCAGCCACTTCAGTGATTTTAGTGGCGATGATTTTATTAAGGATATCTGACATGATGAATGTATTTTTTGTAAATTGTTTAAGTTTTATTAAGTTAAGCTATTGGTAAGTTTGACCATTATGCCGCAACCATCCAGCTGCATGGCTGCCTTGCGGATCATGGTGCGTCCAGTGCAGCACGCCGCCTTTTTTATTCCATTCGTATTCACCATAAAAACTAACGGCATCACCAGTTTTTAAATCAGCAACACGTTTTGCTAAATCAATATTATGTGCCACCAGTAAGCTCAAGCCATTATCCAGTTTTAAAATAAAACGCTGATGACGTGGCGGATTTATGTCATCTTCTAGTACTTTAACCACTTTTCCGCTAGCTTCAACCTGTAAATTGCTGGCCTGGTTTTCAAAGGCCTGGCGGATAAACTGTTCACCGCCATTGTTAACATTTTGCTGTAAGTGCGGGCTAACTGCGCTGGTTGTACGTTCATTTGTAGCGCCATAGTCATTGCTAGTATAGCCATAATGATAAGCGCTATAGCCTGCCGCAATTGCGATAGCAAGCAATAGACGCATCATAAGCGGTTGCTCAGTGCTTTAAGTTGCTCCAATTTGCTCATGGCAGCGCCAGAGTCGATAGACTTTTCTGCCATTGCGATACCTTCATGGTGGCTGGCTGCGATACCAGCCACATAAATTGCTGCGCCAGCATTCAGCAGCACGATATCTCGCGCCGCGCCGTTTTCGCCATTTAATACATCCAGCACCATCAATTTTGATTCATCAGCACTTTCGACACTGATGGTTGCATGCTCATGTAACCGCAAGCCAAATTGCGTTGGATTAATCGTATATTCACGCACTGCGCCGTTTTTCAGTTCAGCCACATAGGTGTCGCCACTAAAAGATATTTCATCCATTTCATCTGCACTGTGCACGATCATCACGTGGTCACTGCCTAATTTATGCAAGGCATGCGCAAGAAGGGGAACAAGGTCGCGATGGAACACGCCCATCACTTGGCGTTTTGCACCTGCTGGATTGGTCAGCGGACCAAGTAGGTTAAACAATGTGCGCACGCCTAATTCGCGGCGAACCGGGCCAGCATGTTTCATCGCTGCGTGATGGTTTGGCGCAAACATAAAACCAATGCCGACTTCATCGATGCAACGTGCTACTTGTTCGGCTTGTAGTTGAATATTAACGCCTAACGCTTCAAGCACATCTGCACTACCCGATTTAGAAGACGCAGCACGGTTGCCGTGTTTAGCTATTCTGGCTTGAGCGCCAGCCGCCACAAATGCAGAACAGGTAGACACATTAAATGCTTTGTTAGCGGCACCGCCTGTGCCGCAGGTATCAACCAAATTGGCACCATCCTGCACGTTAACTTTGGATACAAGCTCGCGCATTACCTGTGCGGCGGCGGCGATTTCATCTACTGTTTCAACTTTAACGCGCAAGCCAATCAATAAACCAGCAATCTGCGCTGGTGTAAAATCGCCATGCATCACCTGGCGCATTAACGACAGCATTTCATCGTGCGCTAGATTCTCGCGCTGAATTAATTTGTGCAGCGCAGCCTTAATCGTCATCTCCATCATTAGGCTTTCAAGAAGTTATTCAATAAATCATGACCATGTTCGGTCAATATCGATTCTGGATGGAATTGCACGCCTTCCACCCGCAGCGTTTTGTGGCGCACACCCATAATCTCACCGTCATCAGTCCAAGCGGTAATTTCCAAGCAATCTGGCAGCGTTTCACGCTCAATCACCAATGAATGGTAGCGCGTTGCCGTGTAAGGATTTGGCAAATCTTTAAATACGCCAACATTGTGATGATGAATCAAAGATGTTTTGCCGTGCATTAACTGTTTGGCATGAACAATATTGCCGCCAAATGCCTGACCGATACTTTGATGACCCAAACAAACGCCCAGCAATGGAATTTTTCCTGCAAATTCGTGAATCAGCGGCACGCTGATACCAGCCTCGTTCGGCGTACATGGACCTGGCGAAATCACAATTTTTTCAGGCTTAAGTTCAGCGATTTTGGCTAAATCAATTTCATCGTTGCGATACACTTGTACGTCTTGCCCCAACTCGCCCAAATACTGCACCAAATTGTAGGTAAAAGAATCGTAGTTATCAATCATGAGTAACATATCTGCTCTTTAATTCTATTCAATAATTATTAATGTTTTAAACACGTTTTATATTGCTTCAACCATTTTTTCAAAATCCACCGTGCTAATCGGTCTGCTGAAATAGTAACCTTGAAAAAAGAGGCAGCCAAATTTTTTCAATAATTCGAACTGTTCTACCTTCTCTACACCCTCGGCGACGATATTACATTGAATGGTGCTACCGATTGCCAATATCATTTGAATGATCGCCGCATCGTTTGAATCGGTTAACACATCTTTTACAAATGATTGATCGATTTTAATCTGGGTAACCGGTAGTTTTTTAAGGTAAACCAGTGATGAGTGCCCCATGCCAAAATCATCTAGTGCAATTCTCACGCCAATATTTTTTAATACATTAATTTTGTTAATCACATCATCAATATTATCGATGATTGCAGTCTCAGTTAATTCGAGCTTGAGCAAGTCGGGATTAACACCCGTTTCTGAAATAATATCGCGCAGTTCTTGAACAAAATGGATGTACAAAAACTGTTTTGCACTGATATTAACTGAGATTCTGATTTTACTTAATTTGGCTGAGTTTTCCCATTTTTTAAGTTGCAGGCAGGCTTGTTGTAATACCCAGCGACCAATTTTGATGATGTTATTGCTTTTTTCTGCTATGGGTATAAATTCAGCGGGGTTAATATTTCCCAGTGTTGGGTGTACCCATCTCAGCAATACTTCGGCTGCAATAATGTGCTGATTAAAATCGACAATACTTTGAAAGTTAATGTGAAATTCATTGCTGTTAAGCGCCCCTTGCAAGGATGATTCAATGGTAAAACTTCTTTCAATATTACCCTGGGTAATTTGATCGTAAAAGCGATAGGTGTTGCGGCCAGCTGCCTTAGATTGATACATTGCGGTATCAGCATGTCTTAAATGATCTTCAAAGCTAAGATTATCGTTATTGAACAAGGTAATCCCCAAACTTGCAGAGGTATTAAATTCAAACATTCCTAGTTGATAAGTCTTGTTCAGCTCTGTCAGGAGTTTTTGCGCAATTTCGCTTGCTTGCTTATAAGCCAAGCTTTCACCGCTGTCTAAATTTTCTATGATGATAATAAATTCATCGCCACTGAGCCGCGCCACAGTATCGCCTGCCCTGATCGCTTGCGAAATGCGACTAGCTACTTCGATCAGCAATTGATCGCCAACATCGTGTCCTTTGGTGTCATTCAATAATTTAAAATGATCCAAATCCAAAAAAATCAGTGCGCAGTGAGTTTGAGTGCGATTGTTGGTAATAGCCGCATGCTCAAAGCGATCCATCAATAACCGTCTATTTGGCAGGCCAGTTAATGCATCATAATAAGCAAAATTTTCAATTTCTCGCTGTGCTTTTTTTTGTACGGATATATCGCGTATAAAGCCGGTGACCAAATTCTGGCTACTCGTTTTTAATGAGGTTATTGTCAACTCTATAGGAAATTCAGTGCCATCGGCATGGATGGCAGATAACTCAATGCGCTTGTCAAAAATATTTTTTTTGCCAGTTAATACAAACTGCTTATGCTTGTCATTGTGGGCTTGGCGTAACGCCGGCGGAATAATGACTTCAGCCAAAGACTTACCCATTACCTGTTCTTTGGTATAACCAAAAATTCGCTCAGCCGCAGGGTTAAATTCAATGATGTCGCCTTTTTCGTCAATTGTGACAATGCCGTCTAAGGCGCCATTGATGACGGCGCTCAGTTGTTTGCCATTATTGCGCAACGCTCTATCTGCTAAATTGCGCTCCGATTGCAATAAAGAAATAAGCAGCATCACCACGACTAAAGTGACCATAAACATCCATAATGAGAAAAGCCCTTCACCAACATGCATACTGTAAAAAGCGCCATATCCTTGCGAAGTGGACCAAACAGCTATGCTGGATAAAGTAATGACAACCAATGAGCCGCCTACAATACCAAAATTCATAGATGCCCAAATGAGCACGGGCAGTATTAAAAATATAGATAGCATAAATTTTTTATCTAAATTTTCTACTAATGCTGTCAGTGCAAATTCGCATGTGGCGAATATAAGCAACCAAGCAAGAAATTGGTAAGATTGCTTTCTTTTCATGTACAAACTGGTTTTTCGAATATTCAGTACTAACGGCAAGGCGAGTAAAACTCCCACTGTGTCACCTACCCACCAAATAAACCAAATTCGCTCTAAGCCATCTACTGTGATTAATCCGCTGGCATACAGTGAAAGTGTTCCGCCGGTGGCTGATATCAACATGCCTAGCATTGAAGCAATAATGATGAGAGCAATATCTCTTTGTTGAACTAAGCTGTGATTGAAGTTAAATTTTTTGAGTAAAAAAGCAGTGATCAACGGCGCAAGCGTGTTGCCAAAAGCGATGCTGAGTGAGGTAATTAACGAGATGCCGATAGATAACTCTACCAATGTGGCACTTAAGAAAATAGCAAGCAGGCTGAGATTGCCCCAGCGCATAACGGCCCCCACAGCAATGCCTGTTGGCAACCACATTAAGGTAACAATAGATTCTTTGTAAGGCACCATCAGCCCCAGCCTGGCCGTTACAAAGTACGCCAAACCCACCAGTAAAAATTTAGCAATGACTGAATTGATCTGTGTCGGCATTGTTAGTCTCTGATACTCATTCTATCGCCACAAGGGCTAATTGAGGTCAAGGCCTGCTTGCACTAATTCTGCGGCGCGTAATACCGCACGTGCTTTGTTTTGTGTCTCAACCCATTCCGAGAGTGGCACAGAGTCTGCAACGATACCAGCACCCGCTTGTACGTAGAGTCTGTTATTTTTTATCACACCTGTTCTAATGCCAATGGCCACGTCCATATCGCCATTAAAGCCCAAATAACCTACTGCACCGGCATAGATGCCGCGTTTACTTGGCTCCAGTTCATCAATAATTTCCATGGCACGCACTTTTGGCGCACCAGAAACCGTACCTGCGGGAAACGTGGCTTTAATCACATCAATCGCATCCATACCTGGTTTCAGCTGGCCTTCAACGTTGCTCACAATGTGCATCACATGCGAATAGCGTTCGATCATCATATTGTCTGTTACTTTAACCGAGCCAGTAATCGCGACACGGCCCACATCATTGCGGCCTAAATCCATTAACTGCACATGCTCTGCACGCTCTTTTGGGTCGGCTAATAATTCAACAGATAAAGCCAAATCCTGCTCACGCGTTGCACCGCGCGGACGTGTGCCAGCGATAGGGCGGGAAGTGACCACATTATTATCCAGGCGGACTAGAATTTCTGGCGAAGCGCCGACGACATGATGATCGCCCATATCGTAATAAAACATATAAGGTGATGGGTTTAAGCTGCGTAATGCGCGATAAAGTGACAGTGGCGATGCAGTAAATTCCTGTGACATGCGCTGGCTTAAAACCACTTGCATAATGTCGCCATCGACAATATAAGTTTGCGCTTTCTTAACAGCCGCTTTAAAGTTCTCTTCACCAAATTCAGATGTAGCTAGCGTTTTTGGGCTAGGCGTGGCGGCTGGAATATCCACCGTTTTGCGTAGCATCTGGATCAATTCAGTTAAGCGATTGCGCGCTTTTTGGTAAGCATTCGTATCTGCTGTGTCTGCGTAGACAATAAAATAAAGTTTGCCGCTTAAGTTATCCACTACCGCGATTTCTTCAGAAACCATCAGCAACACATCAGGCGTTCCAATCGCGTCAGGTTTAAGTGTATTGGCTAGGCGTTTTTCAATATAACGAATGGTTTCATAACCGAAATAACCTGCTAGACCGCCAGTGAATCTGGGCAATCCAGCATAAGGCGGTGTTTTAAATCGTGCTTGAAAAGATTTCACAAAATCGAGCGGATTAATCTTTTCATAGGTTTCTACTACGGCATTATTTTCAATCACTTGTACATCAAAACCATGCGCTTCGATGCGAATTTTGGCGGGTAGGCCAATAATAGAATAGCGGCCAAAACGTTCGCCGCCTTGTACGCTCTCTAATAAATAAGAAAACGGTTGGTTGGCTAATTTCAGATAAAGTGAAAGTGGTGTATCAAGATCCGCAAATGTTTCTAAAACCAGTGGAATGCGGTTATAGCCTTGTGCGGCAAGCGCGTTGAATTCAGTTTGGCTAATCGTTGTTACTGCGGGCGTAATCATATGTCTTCCTCATCATTTTCTATTGGTTTTAGCGTTAAGTGTGGTGCGTTTACGCTATATCGTTATTCTGGCAAATGGTGGCGAAAGCTCTGATTTCAGTCTCGCGCTTCACCAATCTATTCGCTTTACCAGTAAAGGCGCCAATAGTGAAAATGATTATTGAGAAAAGTCATATCAATTAACTCGTTAAAATTGTTGTTAACTTGCTTAAATCGTTAATAATTGCATCTACCGTGTTTGCAACAATCGGTTTACCTTGATTATAACCGTACGGCACGGTAACAATCGAGCAACCAGCCGCTCGTGCCGCTGCAATATCCGTGTTTGAATCGCCTACCAATATTGCTTGAGATTCCAACACGCCCAATTTCGCACAAATATACTGTAACTGCATAGGATCAGGCTTCTTTTTTGGCAAACTATCGCCAGAAACCACCAGCTCAAAAAGGTCCAGTAATCCACTGGTTTGCAATAAAGGCAAGGTGAATTTTTCTGGCTTATTCGTTACGCAAGCCATTTTAAAACCTTTATTTTTAACCGCTTGCAAACTAGCTTTCACATCTTTATACGGCAAACTTTCGCTAACATTATTAGCATAATGCGCAAAATAAATTGTTTGCGCTCGCTCAAATAATCTTGCATCTGGCTCAATATGTAAATCGCCAGTCAGGCAACGCTTGATTAAAGCTGCCGCACCATCACCAATATAGCCAGCAATCTGGCTATGAGACAGCTTCTTTAAGCCCAACTCAGCCAATGTTAAATTCATGGCTTCTGCGATTTGCGGCGCGGTATCAATTACCGTACCGTCAAGGTCAAACATCACCAGCTTGACCTTAAATTTTTTGACAGAGATTTTTATACTAGCCGTTTTGCAAATATTGAAACTCTAAGCTTTAAGTTAAACCGTGGCTAATGCCGCACGCATCTCAGCGACGATAGTGTTATAGCGATTTTTGTCAGAGTCTAGAGGTTTGCTGAAAATAGCAGAACCAGCAACAAACGTATCAGCGCCTGCGCTTGCGATTTCTGCGATATTTTGAGCGTTAACTCCACCGTCAACTTCCAGCCAGATTTCACGACCTGTTTGCGCAGTGTAAGCATCCAATTTTGCACGCGCTAAACGTAGTTTATTTAACGTTTCTGGAATGAATTTTTGACCGCCAAAACCAGGGTTAACTGACATCAATAAAACCATATCAACTTTATCCAGCACATGGTCTAGATAATGCAGCGGTGTTGCCGGGTTAAATACCAAGCCAGATTTACAGCCTAAATCGCGTACCATCGCTAATGAGCGGTCAATATGTTTAGAAGCCTCCGGGTGAAAGGTAATAATATTCGCACCTGCTTTGGCGAAATCTGGAATGATGCGATCCACTGGCTCAACCATTAAATGCACATCGATAATACCGCCAACGCGCGCAGCAGTTTCACGAATCGCTTCACACACCAATGGCCCGATGGTTAGATTGGGCACATAGTGATTATCCATGACATCGAAATGCACAAAATCTGTGCCAGATGTAATCACATCGTCGATTTCCTGGCCAAGTTTGGCAAAGTTGGCAGATAAAATACTCGGGGCGATTCTAAAAGTTTTACTCATGGCTATAATTTCCTAATTAAGTCATTTAGATTAATGGCTAAAGCATTATTTTAACGCCATTTTACACTTTTAAGAAATGCGCTTTTCATTTTCACAAATG
>JAZKEJ010000067.1:0-31142 GCA_040387095.1 Pseudomonadota bacterium
AAAAATGACTTACGTAGTCACCGAAAATTGTATCCAATGCAAATTTACCGATTGCGTTGATGTGTGCCCAGTAGATTGCTTTGTAGAAGGCCCAAACTTTTTAGCTATTAATCCAGACGAGTGCATTGACTGCACCTTATGTGTTGCTGAATGCCCTGCCGAAGCGATTTTTGCAGAAGATGATGTGCCTGCTGATCAGCAGGAATATATTGCACTCAATGCGCGTTTGGCCGAATTGTGGCCAACCATTACCAGCCGAAAAGAAGCACTTCCAGATGCTGAAGCGATGAATGGCGTTCCAGGCAAGCGTGCACTTTTAATCGAAGAAGCCTAATTTTTGGCACTTTAGAGGCTTTAAGTTTAAGTGCTGCAATAATTCAAAGGAGGCAAATGCCTCCTTTTTTTCACAAATCGATTTTTATAACTCGATTTTTATAGCCAGGAATATGAATTGGAATAGTGTTAACTACCACAGATGACTCAAGCACTTAGATACTTACAACACTATCCTCTTGCCCTGCAGGATAAAATTCGGCAGCTGCAAACCCAGGATTTGCTGGGTGAGTACATCTCAACACGTTATCCTCAGCCTCACACAATACAGACTGACAAAGCGCTTTATCAATATGCAAACGAGATTAAGCAGGCGTTTTTGCGCACAGCGCCCTTGTTGGATAAAGTGCATTACGATAACAGGCTGGGCATAGAACATCATGCGCTTGGCTTGAATACGGCGATTTCGCGTGTGCAAGGCGGTAAACTAAAAGCCAAGAAAGAAATTAAAATCTCTTCTTTTTTTAAAGCGGCGCCTGCCGATTTCCTACGAATGATTGTTGTACATGAGCTGGCACATCTTAAAGAACGTGATCACCATAAAGCGTTTTACCAGCTATGCCAGCACATGGAACCCGATTATCATCAACTGGAATTCGATTGTCATGTTTACTTGCTTTGGAAAAATGATCTAGCAGCTAAAACAATGGCGCCTGAACCGCTGGCGCGGTGATTTGATCATTCAAAAATTTTAAGCAGATTCTTCACACCAAATGCTATCTAAACTGAATTTTCCAGCACCTGCAAAAACAAAGTACAGAAACACAAAACTAAACATAACAGCCAATTCGCCTTTGTTAACAATCGGCAAAAAGCCGGCGGGCGCATGCGCCATAAAATAGGCAACTGCCATTTGGCCGGAAAGAATGAAAGCGACTGGTCGCGTAAACAAGCCAATCAATATCAGCGTACCGCCCACAAGCTCAAGAATCCCCGCAACCCCCATCAATGACATCAACTGCAAACCATCGAACATGGGATTGTATGGCACGCCTAGCAGCTTAGAAGTGCCATGTTGCAGAAACAAAAAACCAGTAATGATGCGTAATAAACCTAAAACATAAGGCGCCCATTTTGCATAAGATTGAGTATTTATCATTTGAGTTTTCCTTTGTGTTGATTAATCAGGTGAATCAACGACATACTAACTGATTAAATTATCCTGCGTCTAGGATTTAGTCATGCCGAGTAAACCTAATTAACGCTCAAGTCCTTTCCATAATCGTGTCTGGCTGATGACCAATAGCGCAACGATTAAATAAACCATCATCGCAACTGCCAAACCCATCACACTGCCCCATACCAAAGGTACAACCAAGCCAGCTGATACAGTAGATAGCATCATTTGAATAAATGCTTGCCCGGATGCGGCTGTACCACGAATTCGGGGATGACGATCCAGCGCCGCCAGCGACAATATTGGCATTACCAAAGCCATTCCTATGTTGAATAATGCGACTGGCAAAATGTTGTTGACTGGATTTAACGGTAGAAAAGCACAAACAAGAATATTTGCGATTACAATCAACAGCATCCAGGCAAAAGCGACTTTAAGCACTTTTTTTGCGCTATATTTCCCAGCTACATATTTTGCCAGATAAGAGCCAATCATCATGCCGCAAACAGTTGGGATAAATAAATAAGCATATTGCTGTGGAGTTAATCCTAAATGTTTACCCAAAAATACCGGGCTTGCCAGCACATAAACAAAAAAAGCTGAAAAACAGGCCCCAATCGCAATGCCTAATTTGGCGAATTCAGCATCTCCAAATATGGTTTTATAGCTAGTTAATACATTTTTTGCCGATAATTTCAGTCGTTTTTCTGGCGGCATGGTTTCTGGCAAAAAAGCTACCGATGCCCATAATGTCACGCCGGCATAAATCGCCAAAAAGATAAATATTGCCTGCCAGTGAATACCCAGCAGCAAGCCACCAATAATTGGCGCAATCGCTGGTGCAATACCAAATAACATCTGCACCGTCGCCATCACTCTTTGTGCTGCCGCGCCTTCAAACAAGTCACGCACCATGGCGCGTGCCACTGTGTTACCTGCTCCGCCACTTGCACCTTGTAAAGCGCGAAAAAACCACAAAGTTTCGACGTTTGGCGCAAAAGCACAACCGATTGAAGCCAGCACGAAAATACTCAAACCCCATTTGATGGTCGTGATGCGCCCAATCGCATCCGAAATAGCGCCATGCCATAAAGTCATTAATGCATACGGCAGCAAATAAACCGCTAAGCTCTGCTGGATTTGCAAGTCTGAAGCTCGTAAATCGGCGCCCATGGCATGAAATGCCGGCAAGTAGGTATCAATAGCAAAAGGCGCAAGCGCAGCCAAGCTTGCAAGCACATACACTAGAAAGATTGAATGCGGTTTCAACAGCGCTAAATGCTTAAATTAATGCCAGTTGCATTGGTGGTGATATGGGTGATGCCAGGATCAGAATGATGAATGGCTAATATATTAATTCCCATCGGATAAGTTTGGTAGCCGTGTAACATTAAGAATGCATCCACTTGTAGTTTGTCAGTTTTAATGACTTCAATCGTCATCATCGGTTTACAGCGTTTGATGGTTTCCACTGCGCCTTGCAGCACATCCAGCTCCATCCCTTCCACATCAATTTTAATCAAATCAACACGTTTAAAATTGAAAAAATCAATGCTTCTTTGCTGCACAATTGTCATTGCCGCATCGGAATAATCTATCGTTTGCCCAATAAATTCGTTGGTTTTATTCTGCTTTAATTCCAGACTGCCGAAACTGGCAGACACCAAATAATCAGGAACGGGGATTTTGATTTCTTTATTTTCACTGCCCACTGCTGCAAAATGCGCAGAGGCGTTCAAGCAATTATTGATGGCAATATTACCGGCCAGCGCGTAGTAGATTTTTTCTTGCGCCTCAAAAGCAACTACATTGCCCCATTGATGCATGTGTTTTGCCCATTCAATGGTATGCACACCAATATTTGCACCGCAATCCAAACCCACCACACCATCGCCAAAATATTTTCGACGCAGGCTAAGTAACGCTGTGACAAAACTCACTTCTTCATGATCAAAACTGGACGTATTGAGTAATTGGTAGCCAACACCATAGCCACGATTGGCATCTACCATGCGGTAGTCATGACGATTGACGATGAATGCGCCATGATTGGTAGAAGCCACCACAAAAGGAACAGGACGGCGATTCGCCATGCTTAATGTCTTAAAAACGATAGAAACTGGATTCTATCAATAAAGCTAAGGCAAAGCGTGAAATTCTTCTACACGCTCTTTGTCACCCTCCACATATTTTTTGGAGTTTTTGTCAGTTCTGAAAATAATTGGTTTCGATGCCAAAACCGGATTTTTAGAATCCTCAATCGCTTTTTCAATCAAATGGTGATTAGGCGACAATGAACAAACCGGATCGGCACTTTCTGCATCACCGGTCAGCAAAAATGCTTGGCAGCGGCAACCACCTAAGTCGTTCATTTTTTCAGGACAATTCACACACGGCCCTTTCATCCAGGCCGTCCCGCGATATTTATTAAATGCTGGACTTTCTTTCCAGGCATATTCTAGGCCGTGTTCACGCACGTTGGGAAACTGCATATTCGGCAATACACGGGCAGAATGACAAGGCAGTACATCACCATTAGCTGTCACAATCATGAACACTTCACCCCAGCCGTTCATGCATTTTTTGGGACGATTACCAAAGTAATCTGGCACCACAAAAAATATTTTCATTTTATTGCCGACTTTTTCGCGGAATTCGTTGGTGATTCTTTCCGCCTCGTCAATTTGCTCTTTAAGCGGCATCAACTGGCTACGGTTAACCAACGACCAGCCATAATATTGCGTGTTAGCTAATTCAACGTAATCGGCTCCCAACGCTTCCGCCATTTCTAGGATTTCTTTGATATGCCCGATGTTATAGCGGTGAATCACCACGTTTAAAACCATCGGGTAGCCATGATTTTTAATCATGGCCGCGACCTTTTTCTTCAGCTCAAAAGTGCGCGTATTGGTGATGAAATTATTGATCTCTTCGGTAATATCGTGCATTGAAAGCTGGATATGATCCAAACCACCATCTTTAAATGCCTGAATGCGTTTTTCAGTCAAGCCAACGCCTGAAGTAATCAAGTTGCTGTAATAACCCAACTTTTTAGCTTCAATGACAATATCTTCGATGTCATCGCGTAATAGAGGCTCGCCACCTGAAATACCCAGTTGAATCGCGCCCATTTTGCGCGCATCGCGCAAGGCCTGAATCCATTGCTCAGTAGTTAATTCGTTTTGCGTGTGCTTGTCATAATCGGTCGGGTTATAGCAAAATGCACAGTGTAAAGGACAGCGATAAGTCACTTCTGCCAACAGCCAAAGTGGCTGCGTATGCGTGATATTCGCTGCGACGCCATTGTTTTGCGCCTGCACTTGAGATTCCTTGTGAATCTCTTTTTGTACCACTGACTCACCTAACGATGTTTGTGTCATTTTTCTACTCCTTGATCGTGCACTTAACCATTTTTTCCATCAATTTTTAAGTTCACTTAGCCATCTTGTTATTTATATTTTTCTAATCCATGCCTTGTTATACGCCATTTCAAACATGCCGATAATATCTTTTTCAATATTTTCAGCATCTGGAAAAGCGAGTTTTAATTCCGTAACAATTTCGCCCACAGTTGCTTTACCATCTATGCGCTTAATCACTTCACCTGCGCCACCATGAAGTTTGACCATGCCTTCGGGAAAAAGTATCACATAACTTTGCTGTGCCTCTTCCCATTGAAAGCGATGGTGTAACGCGATCGCGAAAACATCTGAATTTTGAATAATGTTATCTGTCATTTTTTGCTCTTATTCAAAATGAAACTATTTAAAATCAATTACTGGCTGATGGAAATAGTCTTTACCAGCGACTTTCATATCAACCGTCGAAGCTAACATAATCGAATCGGCAATCACCCACAACACATTGAGTTTAAATTGCAGAATATCCAGCGCTTTAAGTTGCATTTCGCGCGATGTACTAAAATAATCCAGCGTCACGCCAAGCCCTTGTTCTACATCGCGACGTGCTTCGGTAAGACGTTTCTTAAAGTAGCTTAGACCTTCTTCTTTAATCCAAGGATACATAGTCGGCCAAGAACTGATGCGCTGCTGATGAATATGTGGCGCAAACAACTCGGTTAAACTTGAACATACCGACTCTTGCCAACTACGCTGTTTAGCGAAATTAACATACGCATCGACCGCAAATTTCACACCGGGGCTGACTAATTTAAGTGAGGTGATTTGTTCGCGCGTTAAGCCGACCGCTTCACCCAATTGAATCCATGCCTCAATACCGCCAACCGCTTTTTTGCCGTCTTCATCAACACCATCGTGGTCCGTGATACGCACAATCCATTGTTTACGAACTTCAACATCATCGCAATTCGATAAAATCGCCGCGTCTTTCATTGGAATCGAAATCTGATAATAAAAACGATTCGCCACCCAGCATTGCAGTTGGTCTTTGTTTAATTTACCTTCATACATCATCACATGAAACGGATGATAAATATGATAGCCTTTACCTTTTTCGCGCAACTTTTCTTCAAATTCTTCGCGGGTCCATGGCATATTGTCTTTGGTCAATGCGTTCATTGTCTTCTCCTAAAGAATAATATCCATACCATCATAGGCGACTTCTATGCCATGCTGGGTAAGTGTTGCACGCTCGGCAGAATCTTCTCTTAAAATTGGATTGGTATTATTAATATGAATCAATACCTTACGTACGTCTTTACCATCTTTAGCACCAAATTCGTTCAATTTTTCAATCATGCCGCCTTCGCCTGATTGCGGATTGTGGCCAATGCTACGCGCGGTTTTAGTCATCAAGCCCATATCAATCATTTCGGTGTTGGTCCAGAACGTGCCATCGACCATAATGCAATCGGCTTGGCGCATCAATTCTGGCAAATGCGGTTCAATTTCACCTAGACCTGGTGAATACCAGCATTTTTTACCTGTGCTAATTTCTTCTATTAACACGCCAATCGTATCCCCAGGATGCGGATCATTACGATGCGGTGAATAAGGCGGCGCAGCACTTTTTAATGCAACGGCAGTGAATTTTAAATTAGGTACGTTTGGAATTATGAAACTTTGCTTGCCGTCAATCGGTACATCATGACGGTTAATACCGCAATAGTGGCCCAAAATATTGAGCACTTGGTTACCACTAGTTAAATCTTCATACACCATATCTGTACAGTATATTTCGCGTTTCACTTGGCCTTCACGCAACATAAATAAACCAGTGGTGTGATCAATCTGTGCATCGATTAAGATGATTGCTTGAATGCCAGAATCCCTGATATTGCGGCTTGGCTGTAATGGTGCGAAATCCTGAATTTGCTGCAACACATCTGGCGATGCATTAAATAGCACCCAATTGACTCCATCCCCACTGACGCAGATAGAAGATTGCGTACGTTTAGTTGCTTTGATTGTTTTTTTTCTTAAGCCGTCACAATTGAAACAATTACAGTTCCATTGTGGAAAACCACCGCCGGCTGCGGCACCTAAAACGTGAATATGCATGAGTTTTTTTACCGTATGAATAGATTCTAAATTTTACGCTTAGTAAGCAATAATTGATGTAAAAAAAGGCTGTCTTAAAGCAGCCTTTTTTCCTAAACTAGCAAAAATCGCTAATTATTTATTCATTACGTACATTGTTACTTCAAAGCCAAAACGCATTTCTGTAGCTGCTGGTGTTGTCCACATGATAATTTTCCTTTAAGTAAATATTAAGTTCGTTGTCAATTAGTTATTGCTACAACGTGAGACGAATTTTGCACGCTATTAAGTTTTTGCAACACCGCTAAGATACCGAATAAACACTAAGTAAATTCATGATGCCCATACAACTACTATCACCAACAAACTTTTATTAAATTTCCTCACTCAATCTTTGCTGACGGCGCTTGCGCACGGCAGTGGCCAAACCTTCCAAAACATTGATAGTATCTTGCCAGCTAATGCAGGCATCTGTAATCGATTGACCATATACCAAATCGCAGCCAGGTGTATGATTTTGGCGACCTTCGATCAAATGTGATTCAATCATCAAGCCGATGATACGCGCATCTCCATCACCAACTTGATCAGCCACATCCTGCGCTACATCTTTTTGTTTGCTGTATTGCTTACTGCTATTAGCATGGCTGCAGTCAATCATGAGTCTTGGCGCAAGTCCAGCACTTGCTAGCTGATCGCACGCCTCATCCACACTTTCCGCGTTGTAATTAGGCGCTTTTCCTCCACGCAGGATCACATGGCAGTCTTCATTGCCAGTAGTCGCAATAATGGCGGATTGACCTTCTTTAGTCACCGATAAAAAATGGTGTGGGCTAGCAGCAGTTTTAATAGCATCGGTCGCCACGCGTACGCTGCCATCAGTACCATTTTTAAAACCGATTGGGCAAGATAAACCAGAGGCTAACTCACGATGCACTTGCGATTCCGTAGTGCGTGCGCCAATTGCGCCCCAACTCACCAAGTCCGCTGTGTATTGCGGCGTAATCGTATCTAAAAACTCCGCGCCGGCTGGCATGCCGATTTCATTGACATCCAGCAAAAATTTACGCGCAATTTCCAAACCTTCGTTAATCTGATAACTGCCATCTAAATGCGGGTCGTTAATCAGGCCTTTCCAGCCCACGGTGGTACGGGGTTTTTCAAAATATACGCGCATCACGATTAATAAATCTGCCGCCAAATTCTTACGCACTTCTAGCAAACGCCGTGCATATTCCATTCCCGCGTTTACATCATGGATTGAACATGGCCCAACAATAACCAATAATCGATCATCTGCCTGATGCAAAATTCGGTGAATGGCTGTACGGGTCTGCAAAATATTATGGGTGGATGCTGCACTTTCTTTGAAGCGTGCCAAAAGCGCCGATGGCGTGATCAGCGTTTTAATTTCTTTAATACGCACATCATCTGTCGCCAGCTTTTCGTATGCCAGCTTTGCGTGCGTTATATTTTCGTACACAGGTTTTTCTTGCTCAGTCATTTTTGACAATCTGTTCTAATACCGCTAAAAATCTTGCGTTCTCACTGAATAAACCGATGCTGACCCTTAAATAATCAGGCATTGCATAATTTGCTACTGGTCGCACAATTACGCCATTTTTGAGCAATTGCTGGTTAACCGCAGCTGTGTCAGAAACCTTAAAGCTAATAAAATTGGCATAAGAAGGAATATACTCCAAACCCAGCTGATTAAAGCCTTGTGTCAGTTGCAGCATACCCGCTTGATTTAATGCATAGCTGCGCGCCACGAAATCATCATCGTTTAATGAAGCAATCGCCGCGGCTTGCGCAATGCTATTTACGTTAAATGGCTGACGCACGCGGTTCAGCATGTCAGCAATGCTGGCATGCATCAAGCCAAAGCCAATGCGCAGTCCAGCTAGACCATACGCTTTTGAAAAAGTGCGTGAAATAATCAGGTTATTGAACTCACTTAACCACTCAATGGCTTCAGATTTATTATCACCTGACAGATATTCGTCATATGCTTCGTCCAACACAACCAAAACATGATCAGGCACTTGATTTAAAAAAGCTTTCAGCTCACTCTTACCAATTAAGGTACCTGTTGGATTATTAGGATTGGCAATAAATATTAAGCGCGTTTTGGGCGTGATCGCTTGAGCAAATGCTGCTAAATCATGTGCGTAATCTTTAGCAGGAATGACTACTCCGCTAGCGCCAACCGCCAAAGTAACCAAAGGATATACTGCAAAAGCATGTTGCGAATAAATGGCTTCATCGCCTGCGCGCAAAAACGCACGCGCGGATAACTCTAGAATATCATTCGATCCATTGCCGAATACAATCTGGTTATGCGCGACATTAAATTTTTTACTCACTACATCGCGCAATTCAAAACTATTGCCATCCGGATATCGCGCGATATCGCCAATCGCGTCTTCGATCGCCATTTGCGCTTTTGGGCTGATTCCTAGTGGATTTTCATTTGAGGCCAACTTAACAATATCCGCTTCGTTCAAACCCATCTCGCGCGCAAGCTCGCTGATCGGTTTTCCGCCTTGGTATGGCGCAATTGCACGCACATAATCGGGCGCTAATTCAGCTAAATTCACATCGGATGATTGCATACAGAAAACCTAATATCTAAATTTATTAAAACGACACTTACTTAACGGCCATTAGCTTAAACAACGGCTACTGGATAAGAACCCAGCACTTTGAGGAAAGACGCACGCATTTTGCAATCATGCAAAGCGCTTTTCACTTTCGCGTCTGTTTGATGACCTTCAATATCCACAAAAAAAACATAGTCCCACAAACCTTGTTTAGACGGGCGCGATTCAAACTTGGTCATGCTAACGCCATGTCTTGACAATGGCTCCAGCAATTCCAGCATCGCGCCTGGTTTGTTCTGTGTGGTCATGACAACCGAAGTTTTATCATGCCCTGATGGCGCAACTTCGTGTCGACCTAACACTAAAAAACGCGTGGTATTTTTGGGATCATCCTCGATGTTTTCGGCAAGCACATTTAAATTAAACAGCTCTGCAGCTCGCTTGCTGGCAATGGCAGCGGCAAATGTATTGTCGGTAGAAACAAGGTTATGAATCATCTGTGCGGCAAATGCATTGCTGGTAACGGGTTCACGTTGTGCACGCGGCAGCGTTTTATTTAACCATTCATGGCATTGTGACAATGACTGGCTATGTGAAAAGACATGCGAAATCTGGCTGATATCGGTTTGTTTTGACAGTAAACAGTGATGAATGGGCAAAGTAATCTCACCGCAAATCTTTAACGTGCTGGCTAGTAACAAATCTAACGTCAAGCCAATTGCACCTTCAGTTGAATTTTCCACGGGAACCACGCCGTAATCAGCTTGCTCAGCTTCTAATGTGCGAAATACCTCATCGATACTGGCACAGACTACGGCACTGCGGCCTAAGCCAAATTGTTTCAGTGCAGCTTCTTCACTGTAAGTACCCAGTGGCCCTAAGAAAGCGATTGATAGTTCTTTCTCCAAGGCGCGGCAATTGGACATGACGCCACGAAAAATATGGCTAACCGCTTCACTGGATAACGGCCCTCGATTATTCGCCTGTAAACGGCGTAGAACCTGCGCCTCACGCTCTGGCCGATAGATGACACCATCATCTTTTAAGCTGCCGATAGCGTGCGCCAACGATGCACGTTCATTAACAAGCTTTAGGATTTGCTCATCAATGGCGTCAATCTGGTCTCTGTGTTGTTTTAACTGTTCGCTCATGACTCAAAGTATTGATTTAAGATGACTTTATTATTCACGCTCAAATTGTTTCATATAATCGATCAGCGCTTCCACGCCTTGGATGGGCATTGCGTTATACATGCTGGCACGCATGCCACCGACAATGCGGTGCCCTTTTAATTGTAATAAACCTTGCACTTCAGCACCTTTTAAAAAGGCATCATTGCGCGTTTCATCCTGTAACTTAAATGGAATATTCATGCGCGAACGGTTATTAATAGCGATGTTGTTACTGTAAAAATCGCTATTATCAACATAATCATAAAAAAGCTCGGCCTTAGCAATGTTTTTCTTCTCAATCGCTGCCACACCACCTTGCGCTAATAACCATTCAAACACTAGGCCCGCAATATAAATACTGTATGTTGGTGGAGTATTGATCATGCTTTGATGATCAGCCTGCGTTTTCCAATTGAATACCGCGGGTGTTAGTTTACTTGCCCTGTCTAATAAATCTTCGCGCACAATGACGATACATAAACCTGCAGGGCCAATATTTTTTTGTGCACCGCCATAAATCACGCCGTACTGACTCACATCGATTGGGCGCGATAATATATGCGATGACATGTCCGCAACAATCGGCACATCCCCAGTATTTGGAATCCCATCAAACTCAACGCCATGAATGGTTTCGTTGGTACAAATATGCACATAAGCTGCGTCTTTGTTCAATTGCCAACTCGAAAAGTCCGGCACATGTTTAAAGCCTTCAGCTTCGGCATTTGCGGCAATATTAATCGTACCGAATGCGCGCGCATCATCAACACTTCGCTTGCTCCATGCACCGGTGATGGCGTAATCCGCGCTTTTATTTGCAAGCAAATTCAGCGGAATCATGGCATTTTCTGCAATCGCGCCGCCTTGCAGAAACAGCACTTTATAGTTACTGGGAATTGTCAGTAAAGTGCGTAAATCTGCCTCAGTTTTTTCTAGAATACCGGTGAATTCTTTACCACGATGCGACATTTCCATGACCGACATACCACTGCCATGCCAGTCCAACATTTCAGATTGAGCGCACTCTAATACAGATTTTGGCAACACTGCGGGACCAGCCGAAAAGTTGTAAATATGCTTCATATTATTCTTAAAATAAATCATTACGGTTGCATTTAAAATAAAGCGTTAGGCAAACTTTTTTAAATAAATCATCACTGAGACTTTATAAAGTAAATCATTACTGATTTATCGGCAGCTCTTCATCAGTTTCAACAATTTTCTCAAGCCCCGATAATTTCTCACCTTCACCCAAGTTAATCAGCGTCACACCTTGCGTTGCGCGACCTAACTCGCGAATTTCTTTCACGCGTGTGCGGATCAGCACGCCGCCTGTGGTAATCAGCATGATTTCGTCATCTTCGTTGACTAATTTTGCCGCTACAACCAAACCATTACGCTCACTGACAGCAATTGCTTTCACACCCTGTGTGCCGCGGCCAGAATGACGGAAATCAGCCAAGACCGTGCGTTTTCCGTAGCCGTTTTCTGTGGCAACCAATACCGTTTGCTGATCATTATCGGCAATCAATAATGACAATACTTGTTGTTTAGCAGCCAACTTCATACCGCGCACGCCACGCGTTGCGCGACCCATTGAGCGCACATCGCCCTCGGTAAACCAGACTGCTTTGCCGCCATTAGAAACCAGGACAATATCGTTATTACCATTGGTGACTTCCGCGCCGATCAGGTAATCATCATCATCCAAGTTAATCGCGATAATGCCTGATTTACGTGGATTGGCAAATTCGCTTAATGCGGTTTTTTTCACCGTACCTTGTGCAGTTGCCATGAAAATAAAGTGATTCTCGTCAAACTCCTTAACCGCTAAAATCGCGTTGATTTTCTCGCCTTCTTCTAGCGGGAACAGATTCACGATTGGCTTACCACGCCCGATTCTGCTGCCTTGTGGCACTTCATATACTTTTAGCCAATACACACGTCCACGGCTTGAGAAACACAGGATGTAATCATGCGTGTTCGCCACAAACATTTTGTCGATAAAATCATCTTCTTTAGTTGGTGCCGCTTGTTTGCCACGACCGCCGCGACGTTGAGCGCGATATTCATCCAGCGGTTGAGATTTCACATAACCGGTATGTGATAACGTGACCACTACATCTTGCGGAGTAATGAGATCTTCCAGTGATAAATCCTGCGCATTTGCCACAATTTCACTACGGCGTTTATCGCCAAACTGTTTACGAATTTCAGTTAACTCATCGCTAATCATCGTTGTCACGCGCGAAGCGTTGGCTAGAATATTCAGCAAATCTGCAATAATATCCATCACTTCTTTGTATTCAGACACAATTTTGTCTTGCTCAAGTCCAGTCAAACGTTGCAACCGCATTTGCAAGATTTCCTGCGCTTGCACATCGCTTAATCGATAACCATTGGGCGACAAGCCAAAATCAACACTTAATCCTTCTGGACGAGACGCTTCCATCGCTGCACGTTTCAGCATCTCTTCCACCACTGGCGATTGCCATGTTTTTGCCATTAATGAAACTTTTGCTTCTGGTGGCGTTGGTGCAGCTTTA
Source organism: Pseudomonadota bacterium (assembly GCA_040387095.1). Taxonomy (GTDB): domain Bacteria; phylum Pseudomonadota; class Gammaproteobacteria; order Burkholderiales; family Methylophilaceae; genus Methylotenera_A. The sequence goes on from JAZKEJ010000067.1 coordinate 13,231, forward strand.
ATCAACGCAATCATCTCATCTACGTTAGCCAGTGCAACGGCTAGACCTTCCAACACATGTCCACGTGCACGAGCCTTTTTCAGCTCAAATACAGTGCGGCGTGTAATCACCTCACGGCGGTGGCGTAAAAATGCTTCCAGCATTTGTTTTAAGTTCAGTAAACGCGGCTGACCATCTAACAAAGCCACCATATTCATGCCAAACGTGTCTTGTAACTGCGTTTGCTTATACAGATTATTTAACACGACTTCTGCAATTTCGCCGCGTTTAAGCTCAATCACCACGCGCATGCCCGATTTATCGGATTCATCGCGCAAATCAGAAATACCTTCTATTTTTTTCTCATTAACTAATTCTGCGATTTTTTCAACGAAAGTTTTCTTGTTGACCTGATACGGCAACTCGTCGACGATCAACATCTGCCGACCGCCACTTTTATCCATATCTTCCACATGCGTGCGGCCACGCATCACCACACGACCGCGGCCTGTGCGATAACCTTCTTTAACGCCCACCGTGCCATAAATAATGCCCGCAGTCGGGAAATCCGGCGCCGGCACTAATTCGATCAGTTCTTCAATGCCTGTTTCAGGGTCTTTAAGCAGCGCAAAACAGGCGTCCAGCACTTCATTGATATTGTGTGGCGGGATATTGGTCGCCATGCCTACAGCAATACCGGAACTACCGTTAATGAGCAGATTGGGAATGCGTGCCGGCATGATAAGCGGCTCATTCTCACTGCCATCATAGTTAGGACCAAAATCGACGGTTTCTTTATCGATGTCGGCTAACAATTCGTGCGCGATTTTCGACATGCGGATTTCGGTATAACGCATCGCCGCTGCATTATCGCCATCCACAGAACCGAAGTTACCCTGACCATCCACCAGCATATAACGCAGCGAAAAATCCTGTGCCATACGAACGATGGTGTCATACACTGCAGTATCACCATGTGGGTGATACTTACCAATGACATCACCAACAATACGCGCAGACTTTTTATAAGGCTTGTTATAGTCGTTGCTCAACTCATGCATGGCAAATAAAACGCGTCTATGCACCGGTTTTAAACCATCACGCACATCAGGCAATGCACGTCCCACAATCACGCTCATGGCGTAATCGAGATACGAACGGCGCATTTCATCTTCTAAACTGATTGGTAGGGTTTCTTTAGCGAATTGATCCATTAGATTTTCCGTGAAATTAAGCTTTTAAATTGCTTTTTTATGGCTGCTTTTAATTTTTGATGCATCGATTTTAACACGTTTAACAAGCGTTATTACAGTCTTATTCTCCGCAGGAATAGCTTGTAAAACATCAAAACAGTGATGAATGGATGGTTGAAGTGCAAACAGTCAGATTGTGAAAATTAAGGCCAGGATTATTTAAATCACATCATTGGCAACAACATAGTATTTTTACTTGATTAAACTAGTTAACTTTCAAAAGTTAACCATCAAAAGCACTTAAAAATGCAAATCCGCTTTTAAGTCTTCTGCATGCTCTAAACCGACGGCAATCCGAACTAAATTATCGCTGATTCCCGCTTGCAACCTTGCTTCGGGCGAGATACGGCTATGTGTAGTCGTTGCCGGATGCGTGATAGTACTTTTAGCATCGCCCAAATTTGCAGTAATCGAAATAAGCTCTGTCGCATCAATGAGCGCCCATGCAGCCTCTTGTTTAGTTTGACCGGCTTTTGGACTCACTTCAAAGCTGACAATTCCACCACCACTCAGCTGCTGTTTCATCGCTAACACATGCTGTGGATGCGAAGCTAATCCAGGATAGTAAACGCGAGCAACTTGCGGTTGACTTTCCAGCCATCTCGCCAATTCTAACGCTTTGCGTGCATGTGCTTCCATGCGGATATGCAAGGTTTCTAATCCTTTTAAAAACACCCATGCGTTAAAAGCACTCATGGTGACACCTGCCGTACGCAAGAACGCATACACAGGTTCCATTAAGGTTTTGCTACCCAATACGGCTCCGCCTAAGCATCTGCCCTGTCCGTCAATATATTTGGTGGCTGAATGAATAATAATATCGGCACCTAAATCTAATGGTTTTTGAATAGCTGGTGTGCAAAAGCAATTATCAACTACCAAATATGCATGGGCTTGATGGGCAATATCCGCTAAAGCTTGAATGTCGCACACCTCGGTAAGTGGATTAGAAGGTGTTTCAACAAAAAACAATTTGGTTTTGGGTGTAACCGCAGACTGCCATTCAGATGGATCGGTCAACGACACAAAAGTGACTTCCAAACCCCAGCGTTTGAGAATATTGCCGAATAATTGCACGCTAGTTCCAAAAACGCTGCGTGATGCCACAACATGGTCGCCTGCGCTGCATAAGCCCATTACGCAGGCTAAAATCGCCGACATGCCACTGGATGTAGCCACGCACTGCTCTGCGCCTTCTAATGCAGCCAATTTATTCTGGAACATGGTGACAGTTGGATTGGTAAATCGTGAGTAGATATTGCCTGGCTCTGTACCACCAAAACGTGCTGCAGCTTGTGCGGAATTTTTAAACTTAAAGCTTGAGTTTAAAAATAAGGCCTCAGAGTTTTCACCGAACTCAGTCGTTTCGGTACCAGCACGCAAGCTTAAAGTTTCAGGATGATAGGTTTTTTTTGTCGTCATAATGTTAAATCACTTAAATGTACGGGCGTTAAAAAACCCGTGTTAGCTAAAAAAGTAAGCTAAAACGGGTTTTGGCTCTCGCTTTAGCAGAATTTATTATGCGCCCGCAAGCTGAGTAAGGCTTTGTTTAAAGTTGGCCACTCAAATCAGCGCAATTACATTTAACGCCCTTAATAGGATGATGTCAAGTAGCTTACTTTAAAGTCAATTAAGTAATTGGTTGAGATAGGATTTTTAAAAAACTTGTTCTACTATCTCGTCTTCGTCGGTATCAATCAAGTTCAAATCCAGCTGCGTGCTTGAATTACTCGGCTTTTGCTTTTTGTTAAAATCGCCACGTGCTGATTCAATTCGGTTCAAATAAGCGGCATCTACATCGCCAGTCACATATTTGCCATCAAAACAACTACTGTCAAATATTTCCATCTTTGGATTTAATTGAGAGATACTGTGGATTAACGCGTCTAAATCTTGATAAATAAGTGCATCCGCACCAATCTCCTGACAAATTTCCTCATCTGTGCGTCCAGTTGCTAACAACTCATCGCGACTTGGCATATCGATACCATATACATTTGGGAAACGCACAGGCGGCGCCGCTGAAGCAAAATATACTTTGTTAGCACCAGCATCTCTTGCCATTTGTACAATCTGGCGAGAAGTTGTGCCGCGCACAATAGAATCATCAACCAGGAGTACATTTTTACCCTTGAACTCGATGCCGATAGGATTTAGTTTCTGGCGTACCGATTTTTTGCGCAAAGCTTGGCCTGGCATGATAAAAGTTCTACCGATGTAGCGATTTTTGATAAAGCCTTCACGGTAATCTAAGCCTAGCGAGATTCCTAACTGCAATGCGCTTGGGCGACTGGTATCAGGAATTGGGATAACCACATCAATTTTTAAATGTCTCCATTCACGTTTGATTTTTTCAGCCAAGCTAACGCCCATGTCTAAACGCGTTTGGTACACCGAAACGCCATCAATTACAGAGTCTGGGCGCGCCAAGTAAACATATTCAAAAATACAAGGTGTTAATCTAGGCGCTTCAGCACATTGGCGACTGAACAAATTGCCATCCATATCAATAAACACGGCTTCACCAGGCTCGATATCACGCATTAATTTAAAACCCAGCACGTCTAATGCAACGCTTTCTGACGCGACAATATATTCAGTACCTTTATCGGTTTCCAGTTTGCCAATCACCAGCGGGCGAATGCCATTTGGATCCCTAAATGCTAGCAAGCCAAAATTAGCAATCATCGCAACAACTGCATATGCACCTTTGCAGCGTTTATGCACGCCGGAAACCGCATCAAAAGCCATATCAGTATTTAATACAGCATTACGAGAAGTTTTTTCTATCTCATGCGCCAACACATTTAACAATACTTCAGAATCAGAAGTGGTATTAATATGCCGCAAATCTTGGCGAAACATTTCCGATTTAAGCTGTTCAGAGTTGGTTAAATTACCGTTGTGACTCAGCACGATACCAAAAGGAGAATTGACATAAAAAGGCTGGGCTTCTGCCGCGCTAGAAGAGCCGGCTGTTGGATAACGCACATGTGCAATGCCAGCATTGCCGACCAAACTCCGCATGTGGCGTGTTTGGAATACGTCTTTTACTAAGCCGTTGTTTTTATGCATGAAAAAAGTGTTGCCATCGCAAGTGACAATGCCCGCAGCATCTTGCCCGCGATGTTGCAGCACTAATAAACCATCATATAAAAGTTGGTTTACAGGATTTTTGCCAACAATGCCTAAAATTCCGCACATAAATGAGTGTCCTTAATCAAAACAGTTTTGAACTGCGTAAGTGGATTTTTTTGGTCAATCGTATTTAACATGCTTAGCCACACTTTGTGGCATCCACGGCAACGCTGATTTAACCAGTGCCTCAAGCGGCGAGCTAAACATTGCGTTTGTCCAGCGATTGTCTTTAGGCATGCTGGTTAATCCGGCTAAAAATACCAATACACAGACAATAAACAGGCCTTTTATAAAACCAAATAATGCGCCAAAAAAACGATTAAGCCAACTCAATCCTATTTTTCTGATGATGCTGGAAAGCGCGATAGACAACAAAGCAACAACCAACAATACGCCCAAGAAAAGAATCAAAAAAGCGGCTAATACACGTAATGAATCACTGGGAATGTCCGGTGGCAATAAAGGTATAAGCTGAGTAGCATAAGTTTTAGCAACATAAAATGCTGCTAACCATCCTATGATTGACAATACTTCGCGTACTGCGCCACGCATCATGCTTACGATGATGGAAATGCCTATGATGATTAATACAGCGTAATCAAAACTTGTCATTTCTACCAACACCCAGCCTGAGGCATCATTATTGACTTACTACCATACCCGTAAGACCTGCATCCTTAATATTCTGTAAAGCAATAGCCGCTTCATTGCGTTCTTTAAACAAACTGGTGCGTAGGCGAATCTTTTTACCTTTTGAAGTATCAATTTTCTCGGTTTGGGATTGATAGCCCAAATCAGTTAGCTTAGCCTGCAATTTCTTGACATTGTCTTCATCCGAAAACACACCAATTTGTACATAAAATTTAGCGTTAGCACTATCTTTTGTATCTGTTTTCGGTGCTTCAGGCTGTTTAACTGCTACCTTCTTGTCGTCTAAGGCTGATTCAGGGTCCGCATCAGCTTCACCGTTTGAGTCTAAACTCTGGTTTTGACTATCAACATCAACAGATTCTGTTTCTGCTGGCACTACATTAGAATCAAAATCGGATGTTTCTGGTACAACTTGTGGCTGTTGATTATTAGAAAGTGTAATTGTCACCTCCTCAGCCGGCTGCTTAATGGAGCGATCTTTCAAAACCATCGGCAAAATAATAATCATCAGTAACACGAGCGCTATTGCGCCTACCAAACGCCGACGCGCGCGTTTCTTTAAAGTGAGCTCTTGATCATTGACATCTTTTTGCATGTTTAACTTTCAGCTATATGTTGGCTATACACTTTTATGGGGTTAATGTAGTATTTTGCAATACAGTGCTCATCGCATCTGCAACTGTATAAAAAGAACCGAATACAATTATTCTATCATTTTTAGTTGCTATTTTACAGGCAGAAGTCAATGCAGATGCCACATCTACAAATAATTCCACCTTAGATTGAGGATTATTTTTTATCAACTTCCAGCTCAGATCGATGGCTTTTGCGCCACGTAAACTATGATTGTCAGCAACAAACCATTGGTGAATATTGGGTGCGACTGCTTCAATAACGCCGTCGATATCCTTGTCTGCCAACATGGCAAAAACCGCGAATGTCTTTCCTGCACAAGGCGTTGTTTGCAAGTTATGCGCGAGTGAAATTGCCGCATGCGGATTGTGAGCAACATCCAAGATAATTGCAGGCTTAGTTTGAACTTGATAAAAGCGTCCAATTAATACAACCGATTGAAATGCATTTTGAATGGCAGTTAACGATACGGGTAAAGTCGCTTTTAAATATTGGATGGCGCAAATCGCACAAGCGGCATTATTCAACTGAAAATCACCATGCAAACCCAAAACGGGTAATTCCAGGCTGTCGGCTTCTGCACTATATTGCCACGCTCGATTTGATTTAATCACCCGAAAATCACGGTTAATTAACTTCAAGGGCGCATTCACTTTTGCTGCATATTCAATTAGGCTTTGCGGTGGATTTTCATCTCCACAGATAGATAAAACGTCTTTACGAAAAATACCGGCTTTCTCCAAACCAATTTTTTCGCGCGTGTCACCTAAATAATCCATGTGATCTAAATCAACGGTAGTCACAATAGTACAAGACGGCTCAAAAATATTCACCGCATCCAACCTGCCACCCAAACCCACTTCTAAAATCACTACATCCAATTTCGCCTGGCAAAAATGCCACATGGCAGCCAAGGTACCAATTTCAAAATAAGTTAAAGCGATATCACCACGTGCCTGCTCAATCGCCTCAAAAGCGATACATAAATCTGCGTCAGAAATTTCAATATTGTTGATGCGCACACGCTCGTTGTAGCGCATTAAATGAGGTGAGGTATAGCAGCCAACACGATAGTCCGCCTCAATATAAACCTGACTCAATAGCGCACAGGTTGAGCCTTTGCCATTAGTGCCGGCGACAGTAATAACAGGGAATGAGTGATTTAGCTTCAAATTCTGCGCAACTGCACTGACTCTGTCCAAGCCCATCGCAATTGCTTTTGGATGTTGCGCTTCGATATAAGCCAACCACTCTTTTGCTGTGGTTGGCCTAAGCATATTATTTGTCACGTTAAGCAATACTTTAAAAAGTTAAGCTACTTTAGGTATTTTCATTAAGCCAGATAGAATATTGGCCAGTCGTTGACGCATTTCGCGCCTGTCAACAATCAAGTCGACCGCGCCATGTTCCACCAAAAACTCAGCGCGCTGAAATCCTTCCGGGAGCGTTTCACGCACCGTTTGCTCAATGACTCTTGGCCCTGCAAATCCGATTAATGCATTTGGCTCAGCAATAATAATATCGCCCAACATGGCAAAACTGGCAGAAACGCCGCCCATGGTTGGGTCGGTTAATACTGAAATATAAGGTAAACCCGCTTGAGAAAGCTTGGTAAGTGCGGCGCTGGTTTTAGCCATTTGCATTAACGACAACAAACCTTCTTGCATACGCGCGCCACCACTGGCGGAAATACAAATAAAAGCAGCTTTATTTTTGATTGCAGCATCAATACCACGCACAAATCGCTCCCCGACTACAGAACCCATCGATCCACCCATAAACTTAAATTCAAATGCGGCAACAACAACACTGACACCATGAATTTTGCCTTGCATCACTATTAACGCATCTTTTTCGCCAACTTCCTTTTGCGCCAATTTCATGCGATCTGCGTAACTCTTGCTGTCTTTAAATTTCAACGGATCAATGGGCTCTACATTCGCACCAATTTCAACGCGCTGCTCGGTTTTAACTTCCGGGTCTAACAGCACATTTAATCTGTCACGCGCGCCAATGCGGTTATGGTGTGCACATTTTGGACAAACTTCTGCATTTGATTCTAAGTCTGTTTTATAAAGCACGGATTGGCAAGAGTCGCATTTGCTCCATAAACCTTCAGGCACATTTTTTTTATTGCCGACACCAACTACGCGTTGAATTTTTTGTGGGATTTTATCTAACCAGCTCATATTAACTCCTTAAGCATCAATTGCAGTACGCAATTCCGCCATCAAATCGCTTACGTTTGTAAATAAATTAGCTTCCGTTGAGCTTTCAATTAACTGTACCATGCGACTGCCTATCACTACTGCATCAGAAAACGCTGCCACGTTTTTTGCGGTGATTGAATCTTTTACCCCAAATCCTACGCCAATCGGCAAACTGGTTTTTTGCTTAATTTCTGCAACGCGCGCTTTTACTTCTTCAACGTCCAAATTAGCAGAACCTGTTACCCCTTTAAGTGAAACGTAATAAAGGAAACCGCTGGCCTGATTCACAATCAAATCGACTCGGGCAGCATCTGTTGTAGGCGACAACAAAAAGATACTGTCAATATCATTTTGTTTAAGTTGACTTATAAACTCTTGGCATTCTTCAGGCGGATAATCCACTGTAATCACACCATCGATTCCGGCTGCTTTTGCTGCTTGTGTAAACGTCTCAACCCCCATTGCTTCAATCGGATTAGCGTAACCCATTAATATAACTGGTGTTTTATTATCCGTTTGGCGAAACTCCGCAACCATACTTAACACTTTATTCAGACCAACTTTATGTACCAGTGCGCGTTCGCTCGCCCGCTGAATCACTGGCCCGTCAGCCATTGGGTCAGAAAATGGCACGCCCAATTCAATCATATCTGCACCGGTTTTAACTAAAGCATGCATTAAGTTGACTGTATGATTGGGGTGCGGATCACCGGCTGTGATGTAAGGAATTAAAGCTTTTCTGTTGTTAACTCTTAATGTTGCAAAAACGTTTTGAATACGTGACATAAGTTAGACTGAAAGTAAGTTCGAAGAAAGCTGGAAATTGAAAAGCACGAAACAAGGCAAGGCGCGAGCTAAAAATAAAAACGAAGCATATGTTTTATATGTGAGTTTTTGGTTTTTAGTGAAGTAACGCAACATTGTGAAGTAGTTTTCGATTTACAGTGTGATGTTGGCTAGTTTGGCGACCGTATTAATATCTTTATCACCACGCCCAGACAAGTTAACCAAAATAACTTCATCTTTGCGCATGGTTTTAGCCATTTTTTCCGCATGTGCCAACGCGTGGCTTGATTCTAGCGCTGGAATAATGCCTTCAGTTCGACATAGATTATGAAAAGCAGCCATCGCTTCATCATCCGTAATCGCCACATATTCAGCACGCTTAATATCTTTTAACCATGCGTGTTCTGGACCGACACCAGGATAATCCAGACCAGCCGATACGGAATGCGTTTCAACAATGTTGCCATCTGCATCCTGCATTAGATAGGTACGATTACCATGCAAAACCCCAACAGGACTATTTGCGGTTAATGGTGCTGCGTGCATGCCGGAATCCAAACCATGACCGGCCGCTTCCACGCCAATCAAGCGCACATTTGGCACATCAATGTACGGGTAAAAGATACCCATTGCATTAGAGCCGCCGCCTACACAAGCAACCACTGCATCTGGCTGACGACCAAGCATTTCCTGCATTTGCTGTTTAGCTTCTACGCCAATCACCGCTTGGAAGTCTCGCACCATCATCGGATATGGATGCGGTCCAGCAACTGTACCAATAATATAAAAAGTATTTTCAATATTGGTGACCCAATCGCGCATGGCTTCATTCAGCGCGTCTTTCAACGTTTTGGAGCCACTTTCCACAGGCACGACCGTTGCACCAAGCAATTTCATTCTGTACACGTTTGGCGCTTGACGCTTGATGTCTTCAGCGCCCATATACACTACACACTCCAAGCCCATCCTGGCAGCAATTGTTGCCGTTGCTACGCCATGCTGTCCAGCACCAGTTTCCGCAATCACGCGCGGCTTGCCCATACGCTTGGCCAATAAGGCTTGTCCAACCGTATTATTTACTTTGTGCGCACCTGTATGATTCAAGTCTTCGCGCTTTAAGTAAATTTGTGCGCCACCAACTTTATCAGACCAACGTTTGGCATGATAGATTGGGCTGGGGCGTCCAACAAAATGTTTTAAATCATGCGCATACTCAGCCAAAAAAGCTTCATCAAAACGATACTTTTCGTACATGACACGCAGCTCTTCAAGCGCCTCAATTAAAGTCTCAGCCACAAACGTACCGCCGAACTGACCAAAATGACCACGCTCATCTGGCATATCATAAACTTGCATTATTGACTCCTAGATTCATCTACTGCACGCATAAAAGCAGCAATTTTTGCACTATCTTTTATACCTTTTCTTATTTCCACACCGCCGCTGACATCCACCGCATAAGGACGCAATTGTTTAATTGCATCAGCTACATTTTCTGCATTTAAACCACCCGCCAATATGATTGGCATCGTCATATTTTGTGGAATCAATTTCCAATCAAACACATGCCCAGTTCCACCAAATGCAGCTTCTGAATAAGCATCCACCAACAAGGCTTTTGCGCTGCAAAACTCAACTTGATATTGTAACAAATTAGTATCATTCTTAACGCGAATTGCTTTCAAATATGGCAATTTTATTCTCTCGCATTCGGCTGGCGTTTCATCCCCATGAAATTGCAAAATATCAAGGCGCACTTGTGATAACACTGTTTCAATTTCGGCGACTGTCGCATTAACGAACAAGCCCACTACGCTAATAAATGGTGGGATAGCAGCGACAATTTGTTGCGCTTGGCTGATGCTGACAAAGCGTGGGCTAGGCGCATAAAAAACCAGGCCAATTGCATCTGCGCCGTATGTAATTGCAGCTAATGCATCTTGCACATTGGTAATACCGCAAATTTTGACTCTTGTTCTCAATATATATTTTCTTTCCTCAATGCTTACAAAAAATCATGCGAAAGTTAACCAATAATTTCAGGCAAAAAACTCAACTGCCGCTGTGTGCAAGGTATTGCATATTTTGCATCATAATCCACACCAACTAAATATAAACCATTTGGCGAAAAGGTAGGTGGCGATAAAGTGCGATTTTTTTCAGCCAGCAAGCTTTTAATCCATTCAGGTGGATATTTTCCATTACCGACATAAATCAACGCCCCAATCATATTACGGACTTGATGCTGTAAAAAGGCATTGGCTGAAAAATTAAAGATGATTGATTCGCCATATTGAAAAACCGTAGCCCTGGTCAAATGCCTGACTGGGGTCTTGGACTGGCATTCACTGGCGCGAAACACACTAAAATCATGCTCACCTTGTAAATCAACAATGGCGGTTTGCATTGCCACAATATCTAACGGCAAATGATACCAGCCGGCTTTATCAGCATAAATAGCAGAAGCAGTCGGCTTATTAATCAACAAATATTGATAATGGCGCTGTGTAGCAGAAAATCGTGCATGAAAATCATCGCTTACTGGCTGCGCCCAGATCACGCGCACACTTGCCGGTAAAAAAGCATTTACACCACGCACCCAAGCGCTATGCGGCCTGTTCGCATTTGTCTCAAAATGCACCACTTGCATTAATGCATGTACACCCGTATCTGTGCGGCCAGCGGCGTGTATGCGAATGAATTGGCTTGCAATAAGCCTAAGCGCATCTTCAAGCGCATCTTGTACGCCACATTTTTGCGGCTGACTTTGCCAACCACAAAAATGCGAACCATCATACTCAACTCCTAACGCGATACGCATCTAATTAACACCTTAGAAACGTGGTGCAGTTGCAAGGATTGGGATAGTAGAATTATGTCAAAACCCATTATTATAAAAAGCTTATGTCGAAATGTTGCATTATATGTACTTAACTAAAACTTTGACTCAAAAATAAAATTTGATGTACATATAATGGTGATAGATATCGTAGCAACTTCAAATAAAGTCGTTGCCATTTAACGCTAAAATAGCTTGCTCTATTTTTAAAACTTAAAAAATCCAACAAAAAAGCCGAGCAATATACTCGGCTTTTTTACAATTGAGTTATCAACTTATCTAGCTCAGTTTAGCTAAAAGCTCCTCAGCACGCTTACGCTGGCCCGCACCACCTTCTTTAACAACCTCATCCAGCAACTCTTTTGCACCCTCTTTATCATCCATGTCTAAATAAGCAGCAACTAAGTCTAATTTGGTTTCAATCTCAATTGGCTCATCGGCTGTCGAAGAAATTGGAGCATCATTCGCGGTAGCATTATCCATGTCTAAGCTAATGCCAGATAAATCAAAGGTATTAGCAGCCGCATCCTCTTCAACATAGCTAGACGCTTCTGGCGATATCGTCGTTAAATCAAAATTGAAATCTGTATCTGCTGATAGATTTTCATTTGGAAGCTCAGCAGCTTCATTAAGGGTATCCTGCTGGTCAAAATCTGTTTCATTTAAATTGAATGAGGGTAATTCATCCAATGTCGGTTCTGGTTTTGGTGCATCAAAACCTGACATATCCAGACCTGGCATTGTATGCCCAAAACTTGCTGCATCTGTTTTGAAAGACTCTGAACTTGCTGATTCATCTGGTTTACTTGTTAATTCACCAAAATCAAAATCTAAGCCGGCTTCATCGTGTGACTCTTTAGCCATTAGTTTTGAGGCAGTTAAATTTTCCTGCTCTGGTACTACCGTGTCTAAAAATGGATTAAGCACATCACGATTTGAATCAACAGAATCTAAACTGTCAGCCGTATTGACAGCATTTATATTTTCCAAATCATCTGAGCTTGTAGTTTGCTGATTGTTGGTATTGTCAGACACCATATTCAAGCTGTCTAAATCCAAATCAAATGCATCTTTTTTGCTCGTGTTGGAAGCAAGATCTTTACCCACTGCTTCTTCATCAAATGAAAAATCCAAATCAGTTTCACTCGCGATTGGTGAATCGGAAAAATCATTGGCATCTAGTTTTTCGCCAGTAGCAGAGTGCACTGTGCTTTCTTGATAAAGTGGATTACTTGGTTCCAGTTTTTGACCAATTTCAGCTACTTTTGCCCATGTTGGATCTGCGGAACCAAGCGAGGTATAAAGTTCACCGGCTATTGTTTCAAATGCTGAAACATTCTTACTTGCTGCATACATTTCCAACAACTTAAGATGCAGCTCGTAGCGTTTTGGCTCTTTTGAAATAGCGTCTTTTAAAATTTCTTCCGCTTGCGCGTCGCGCCCATAAGCCATATAAACTTCAGCTTCCGCGATAGGATCGACATCATTTGTGTCAATCATGCCACCATTGGCGCTTTGAGAAAAGTCAGTCAAGAATGATGTATCGCCAGTGTCAACGCTAGAACCCGAAGTGTTGCCAAATACGGTATTGGCCTTCAAACCACCGGAAGTCATAATGCCTTGTTCAAAATCAGCCAAATTACGCTTACGTTTGTTTCGTAGAAATACCCAGACACCCGTCAGCAAAGCCAACAAGCCAAGGCCAGCACCCAGAAGAGGCATATCTAGTTCATCCAAAATACTAGGCTCTGCAATAGGCTCGGGAATAACAGTTGTAGGAGCTGCTTTTGCTTCAATCTGTTTGCTATCAGAAGTCGGTGCGACAGCAGCGGGTGTTTCAGAATTTGTTGTATCGACTGGTACAGTTTCTGCAGGTGTTGGATTATCCGCTTCAAGCGGGTTAACCTGTTCTGCATCATTCGATTGTTGTGCTTGTATTTCCGCCTGCTTTTGCAGATCAGCCATTGTGCCATTTTTTAAGGCCAACAATTTCTGCATATCCTCAACTTGCTTTTCTAAAGCGGCTGTTTTCTCCTGTGCTTCTTTTACACTTTTTTCACGTGCCGTAGACTCTTCTTGTAAAGCTGTGATTTTAGCTTGCAGTGCATTTACTTCTTCAGCTTCTTTTTTTGTTAATTTGGCTTCCCCGGCCGAAAGCTTAACCACATCCTTAGGGCCAGTTCGAGCAGGTAATGACTGGTCTTCAGCTGCACTTTTAATTTTTCCACCTGCAGATTGTGTATTAGTCTCAGAATCATTGAGTACTGATTCTGCAACAATACCAGCCAATTTATTACGGTAAGCATTCCAGTTTGCGGACTGCACTTTTACTTCTTTGGATGCATCTTGGCGGGATATCGATGCCAACTCTTGCTCAGAAGGTTGACGAATAATTTTTCCGACTTTCAAACGGTTAATATTTTTGCCGTCAAAAGCGTCAGGATTGGCTTGGTATAATCCAATTAGCATCTGATCAAGGCTGATGCCCTCTGGCTTCATATCGCGCGCAATTCTCGCTAATGAATCCCCGCGTTGCGTAAGATAATCCTGTCCAGCGGCCTCAGATGCAACTTTGGATTCAATTTTTTTCGATGGTGCAATAGGGTTAATACGTTGTGTATTTCTATTTTCGGTGGCGGTTCCTGTAGTAGCAGTAGAGCTTTCTGATCTAGCGACTACTGGCGCTTGTGTCGATTGACCAGTGGGCGCAGCGTTTGATTGCGAATCGGCAGCGGCCTCGCCAATATAGCCAGGCGGATCTAACAATACGGTATATTCGCGTAAAAGTCGTCCAGAAGACCAATCAACTTGAATGAGCATATCTAAAAATGGCTCGCTGATTGGTTGTGTGGATTTTAGTTTTAAGATTGGCGTGCCAGCGGAATTTTTAACAATTTCAATCTTGATATTGTTATGAGAGGCCGGGCGCTCAATTCCTTGATTTGCATAAGCCTCTTCTGAGGCAATGGTAGCAACAATACTATTTAATTCTTCGGTTGTAACTGACAATAACTCAATGTCAGCTCTTAGCGGTTCACCTAATCCAGAATTTACATTCAACTTGCCCAAACCTGCAGCAAACACTGAAATCGGTAATAACGCCATGCATAAAGCAGCTGTCATTTTGTTTAATTTTGAGCTATGCACTATTTCACCCTTAAATATTCACTTAAATATTGCAACAACGAAAATAACATCAATTAGTTAGAGTTGCAAGCTCATAATACACATTATATTAGCTAGCTATGTGGCTGTAGTGCTTATTGTTGGTTTTTATTAATGATTGTTGTGTTTACAACTAATTAGCGTGCTATCAATATCTGCAACATACGACGCAAAGGTTCTGCCGCGCCCCACAGCAGTTGGTCTCCGACTGTAAAAGCGGATAAATAATCATCACCCATATTCAATTTACGTAAACGACCGACAGGTGTAATCAATTTACCTGTCACTGCCGCAGGTGTAAGTTCGCGCATGCTTGCTTCACGCTCATTTGGCACAACCTTCGCCCATTCATTCGCCTCTGCCAGCATGTGATTAATTTCATCCATCGGCACATTTTTTTTAAGCTTGATAGTCAGCGCTTGACTGTGGCAGCGCATGGCGCCAATGCGCACACACAGACCATCAATATGGATTGGATTAGCTTCGCGGCCTAGAATTTTATTAGTTTCTACGCCACCTTTCCATTCTTCTTTGCTTTGACCATTACCCAAGTCTTTATCAATCCATGGAATCAAGCTACCGGCCAACGGCACACCAAAATGGGCTTTTGGGAAAGCATTATCACGCAAAGTACCTGCAACTTCACGATCGATATCCAGAATCGCTGATGCTGGGTTTTTTAGCAAATCACTTGCCGCAAGATGTGCTTCACCCATTTGGGTGAGTAACTCGCGCATATTCTGCGCACCTGCGCCAGAGGCAGCTTGGTATGTCATTGAAGTTGCCCACTCAACCAAATCAGCTTTGAATAAACCATTTAAGGCCATTAACATCAGTGAAACGGTACAGTTGCCGCCTACCCAGTTGTTACCGCCTTTGTGCATGGCATCTTTAATAACGTTAAGATTGACTGGGTCTAATATGATGACGGCATCTTTTTCCATGCGCAAGGTTGAGGCAGCGTCAATCCAATGGCCTTTCCAACCGGCTTGTCTTAATTGCGGGAATATTTCGCTTGTATAGTCGCCACCTTGGCAAGAAATAATGGCATCCATCACCTGTAAATCAGCAATGTTTTTTGCATCTTTTAATGGCGCAGAATCTTTACCAATATTCGGTGCTTTACCGCCTATTTGAGATGTAGTAAAAAATTGTGGTTCTATCAGCGCAAAATCATTCTCTTCAACCATACGCTGCATGAGCACTGAGCCCACCATACCACGCCAACCAACGAATCCAACTTTTAACATGCTTATCATCCTGTAGATGGATTAACCAACTCAGGCATAATCCACCAAACCATTCATCAATAGAAACAGTGGGTGATGGCTTTAACCTAACCCAATCTGCACAATCTTATAAATTTGCTACTACTGCATCACCCATCGAATTACAACCTACTTTATTACAACCTTCCGTCACAATATCTGCTGTTCTATAGCCTTGTGCTAAAGCCTTTTTCACTGCATTTTCTACTTTTAACGCATTTGCTTCATCGTTAAAGGTATAACGTAACATCATGGCCACAGACAAAATGGTCGCCAATGGATTAGCAACATCTTTACCTGCAATATCAGGCGCAGAACCATGACTAGGCTCATACATGCCTTTGTTGTTGGCATCCAGTGAAGCCGAAGGCAACATGCCGATGGAGCCGGTTAGCATGGATGCTTCATCCGATAAAATATCGCCGAAAATATTGCCGGTCACCATCACATCAAATTGTTTAGGCGCGCGAATCAATTGCATAGCCGCGTTATCCACATACATATGGCTTAACTCTACTTCTGGATAGTCAGCTGACAATTCAATCATCACTTGACGCCACAACTCTGTCGTCTCAAGCACATTGGCTTTATCTACAGAACATACTTTTTTGTTGCGCTTCATAGCAATATCAAATGCCACACGACCAATGCGGCGAATTTCAGATTCGTTGTAACGCATGGTGTTGATACCTTCGCGCTCGCCATTTTCTAATGTGCTGATACCACGCGGCTGGCCGAAATAAATATCGCCTGTAAGTTCGCGAATAATCATTAAATCCAAGCCTGAAACCACTTCTGGTTTAAGCGTTGAAGCACC
Organism: Pseudomonadota bacterium; assembly: GCA_040387095.1. Taxonomy (GTDB): domain Bacteria; phylum Pseudomonadota; class Gammaproteobacteria; order Burkholderiales; family Methylophilaceae; genus Methylotenera_A. The sequence continues at coordinate 29,970 of JAZKEJ010000067.1, forward strand.
AGCCAATTCAGGGTAAAGCAAAGCTGGACGCAAATTAGCAAACAAATTCAATTCTTTACGAATACGTAATAGGCCACGTTCAGGACGCAGATGGCGCTCTAATTTGTCATATTTCCAATCACCTACCGCACCTAGCAAGACCGCATCAGAATCTTTAGCTAATTGCAAAGTGCTCTCTGGCAAAGGGTCACCAGAAGCTTCATATCCTGCACCACCAATCGGCGCTTCAGTCATGCTTAAATCTTTAATATTCAGCGCTTTTAATACCTTAACCGCTTGTGCAACAATTTCTGGTCCTATGCCATCACCTGGCAATATTGCTAATTTCATTCTTAATTCCTAAATTTTACCTTCATTCAAACTGTCGACGACAAATTAAAATATCTAAATAAGACAAGGAAAAAGTTTTATTTAATCCCGCAGCACACATTCAGTATGTAAGCGCTTAAATCAAATTTTTAACGCCGTATTGTGACCATAGTTTAATTTTTGTAGGTAGTTTTAATTAAATAGCCAAGGCTGTGATTGCTGATGTTTCACTTCAAATGCTTTGATCTTATCTTGCAACTGCATAGTTAACCCAATATCATCTAAACCATTAAGTAGATTGTGTTTTCTAACATTATCCACTTCAAACGGATAGGATTTTCCATTAGGGGTAGTCACTGTTTGCGCAGCTAAATCAATGTTCAATTGGTAGCCATCAGTATTCGCCACTTCATTAAACAAGCTATCCACAATTTCAGCAGAAAGCACAATTGGCAACATGCCATTTTTAAAACAATTGTTAAAGAAAATATCGGCAAAACTGGATGCAATCACCACTTTAAAACCAAAGTCCTCCAGCGCCCAAGGCGCATGCTCACGGCTTGAGCCGCACCCAAAATTTTCGCGAGTCAACAACACACTGGCGCCCTGATAACGTGGCTGATTCAATACAAAATCAGGGTTAATTGGACGCTTGGAGTTATCCATTCCAGGCTCGCCGTGATCAAGATAACGCCATTCATCAAACGCATTTGGGCCAAAACCTGAACGCTTGATTGACTTTAAAAACTGTTTTGGAATAATGGCATCAGTGTCTACGTTAGCTCTATCTAACGGCGCTACCAAGCCAATTAATTTGTTAAAAGCTTCCATTAGTTATTTGGTGAATTCTGAATTTTATCACCA
>JAZKEJ010000068.1:0-8602 GCA_040387095.1 Pseudomonadota bacterium
CAATATCGGCATCGCCCATACGCATAATTGAGCCTTTACCAAATTGTTTTTCAATCTGCGAAAGTGCGGCGGCGAGTGCTTTGCTTTTGTTGTCATCCATGTGTTTTTGCCTTTATTTTGAGCTACTAAATTAACTGCTGATTATTCCATATTTTGCGTTTAAACGTAAGCTTAACTCTGTCTTATGCTCAGGAATTTACGGAGTATTTATAATTAAAACAATAATTTTTAAACTGTAAAGTAGACTTTTTAAAACTGAATGCGTTTTTAATGCAGGGAGTGTTGTTTTAAATTGGAGGAAATATGAAAACATTACGTTCATTATTGGTAGTTTTAGCATTAAGTGCGGCGGCGGCATCGACTGCGTCAGCGCGTGATTCATTTAGTATCGGCATTAATGTTGGTGGCTATGGCAACGATTATTATGCGCCACCCGTGAGATACTATTCAGCACCGCCTGTTATCTATCATCCACATGCGTATTATGGCGCGCCAAGAATCGTTTACTCTAATCCTCGCTACTATGCGCCGCGTGCATCATTTGGTTATCAGTATTACAACAATGGACATCGCCACCAAGGCAATAGGGGCTGGGGTAACCGCGGACACAGAGGCCATGATAGACGCGGGCATCGCTAAGATGTGGATATTTAATTTTATTTACTTTAAGTAGCAGGCAGCTGCGACTTAAAGTAAATTTTTAATTAAGCTTTGCAATAGAAAAACAGTGGCTTGTTGACGAATTTGTTGGCGGTTTCCGCTGAAAATTCTGGTTTGAGTTTTGACGGGAAAATTTAATCCTAGCCAAGCGAAACAAACTGTACCCACAGGTTTTTCTGCAGTTCCGCCATCAGGCCCGGCGATGCCGGTAATACTACCAACAATATAGGCGCTGTTTCTGTTACACGCAATTCTGTTTAAACAGCCGGATGCCATTTCTGCTGCGACTGCTTCGCTAACCGCGCCATGGGTTTCCAGTGTTTGACTTAATACCTTTAATAAATCCATTTTGGATTGATTGCTATAAGTCACAAAACCGCAATCAAACCAAGCAGAGCTGCCAGCCACGCTGGTAATCGTTTCTGCAACCATACCGCCTGTGCAGGATTCTGCTAAAGTCAGCATCAAGTTTCGCGCTTTCAGCAAAACGCCTAATTCTTCGGCTAGGGCATAGGCTTTTTTTGAAAATGCCTGGTCGTTTAAATGCTCGTCCTCATACATGCACTTTGACTCCCACATATACCCACAGCAAAGTTTTTAAAGCCAGTATTGCGTAAATGCCTGCCAGCAAATCGTCAAACATCACGCCAAAACCACCTTTAAGTTTTGCGTCAAATTGGCGAATCGGAAAAGGCTTCCAAATATCAAATAAACGAAACAAAGCAAATGCGATTAACCACCAGAACCAATGCATAGGCGTGAATGCCAGCACCAGCATGATGGTAACGATTTCATCCCAAACAATTGCGCCGTGATCCGCAACACCTAACGCTTTGCCTGTTTTGCCGCAACAATAGATGCCAATTAAAAAAAAGCAAAAAATGACGATTAATTGTGTGCTAAATGTGTAGCGGGATAAAAGCCAAAATATCGGCATACCAATAAGTGTGCCAAAAGTGCCGGGTGCTTTTTTAGCCAATCCGCTACCAAAACCCAAGCTTAAAAAATGTGCTGGATGCGCGATTAGCAACTTGAATGTTGGTTGGTTTGGACTCACTGAATGCTGATTAATCAGATTGGGCTTAGCCAAAATGATCAAATCCTTTGCTGGAAATAGTTAACTTTTGATTATTGTGCATCACCTGAATACCTGAGCTTGCATGTGTTTCGCCAATTAAGCTTAATGCTAAAGCAAGCTGATTGCTTAGCATATGAATCGCCGCACGTTTTGATTTGGGCGCAGTAAAGCACAGTTCATAATCATCGCCACCGGCCAAAATAGCTTGTTGTATTTGAGGGTTTTGCAAATCTTGCTTTAAGTAATCGATACAGGGGATTTGTTCTAGATAGATTTTTGCACCAAGTGTTGAGTCGGGAGGTATGGACGCATGCAAAATATGGCCTAAATCAGCTAACAAGCCATCTGAAATATCGATACAACTGCTGGCAATATCGTGTAAAGCTAAACCCAAAGCTAAGCGTGGTGTAGGCATATGCAATGCGTTCAAACAAACAGGTAGCGCGTTGCCTAAAACGTACACTTTATTTTGTAAATGCGCTAACCCTAGAGCGGCACTGCCAAGACTGCCACTGACCCAAATGTCTTCATCCATTTTTGCGCCACTGCGTTTAAGTGCTTTACCCAAAGGTACTTCGCCCATAATTTGCACGCTAATATTCAATGGCCCGCGTGTCGTATCGCCGCCAATTAAATCGACGCCAAATTGTTCTGCACAGGCAAAAAAGCCCTGGCTAAACGGTTTTAACCATTTGTCGTCAATGCTCGGTAAAGCAATGGCTAAGGTAGCCCATTTCGGCTGCGCGCCCATGGCCGCCATGTCCGATATGTTCACAGCCAGTGATTTCCAACCCAATTGATACGAGTCGCAATCTGCGAAAAAGTGAGTGCCTGCTACCAGCATATCGGCTGAAATAGCAAGTTGCATGCCGCTTGAAATAGAAATTAAGGCTGCGTCATCGCCCACACCTAAATCTGCTTGCTGACTAGGTCGAGTGAAATATTGAGCAATTAAATTAAATTCTGGCGACATGATTTAAATAGTGTTAGAGCTTAAAACCACAGTGTTTTTTGTACTTAGATTTTTAATCAGCACACAAATTACAACCGCTATGACGATGCCGAAAATATCTGCCAGCCAATCTGCAAAGCTAGCCATGCGAGTGACGGTTAAAGTGCTTTGAAGGTATTCAATTAATGCGCCATAGATGGACAGGCCTAAGCAGATATAACCCTTTTTTTGCCTATATGCAAAACAGCCTAACACTGTAAAGATGCCAAAACCAAAGATATGTTGCACTTTGTCCCAATAGGGCCAGCCGCCAGTTTTAGGCGCAAGTTCCATTAGCATCACAAAAGCGCTGGCAAAAATACATGCCCAAAATAAAACAACTGCAAGAAATTGTAGGTTAAGTTTTCGCATAGTTACACTGTTAGTTAAGCGGATTTAATAGCAGATTTTGGTCGAAATGTCTGCACGATTGATGCATTGGTTTCTACATATGGCATAGGCGAATCTTGTGTGGCTAATAAATCTAAGCAATATGGCACTGCGGAAAAAATGCCGTGCACTTTAATTTCTTCCGATTCACTTTTCAAGCCTTCAAGCGTTTGAGCGATTGCTTTTGGTTGGCCTGGCAAATTAATAATCAGGCATTGTTTGCGAACAACCGCGACTTGTCTGGATAGAATGGCAGTTGGCACAAAATTCAGACTGATCTGACGCATCTGCTCGCCAAAACCTGGCATTACCTTGTCTGCAATGTTTAAAGTTGCCTCAGGCGTGACATCGCGCAAAGCAGGGCCTGTGCCGCCTGTGGTAAATATGAGATGGCAATTTTGATAGTCTACCAAATCAATAAGCGTTTCTTCAATCTCATCCTGCTCATCGGCAATTAAGCGTGTTTCAAATTTAATCGGCGTCATCACGGCTTTTTCTAGCCATTCTTGCAGGCTGGGAATGCCTTTGTCGGCATATACACCGCTACTTGCGCGATCGGAAATTGAAACTAAACCTATTTTAATGAATTGTTTTATCATTAGCGTGTCTGTATTGTTGTGTCATTGTTTCAATCGTTAATCATAACATTTTCAACCGATAAGGATTCCTCCATGCTGCCAGTAAGTCACCAATTAATGGTTAAAAAATCAATAAAAACTAATACACAAGTTAAATCAGGCGTGTCGCCAAAAATTATGCTGATTAGCTTGTTAGTTTTAGGGAGTTTGTTGCTGGCAACGCAATTAAGTGCAGCCGAAAATTGGTATGAAAAAAATTACAAAGCGCAAAATAGAGGCAATTTAGCTTCTTTGCAGGCTAATCCTGATACCAAAATGTATGTCAGCAATCACAAGGAAGAAGATGATATCAGCATGCTGGAGAATGGTTACGATTTGATGGGTTCGTCTGGATTTACAGCTGGCGATGTGTCGGCTGAACAGGCTTTGTCGCATGCAAAAACTCTAAAAGCCGATACGGTGCTGGTTTACAGCAAGTATGGCTCGGCTAAGACGCCGAGCTCAAAAATGCAGCTAATTAAAGAAGCAGCTAAAATGGGCAAAGAGTTGACTGAGAAAGATCTGGAAACTGAGCAAACTAACTATAATTATTACGCCAGTTATTGGGCAAAATTGCCAGCGCCTTTGCTAGGTGTACATGTGATTAAGTTAGCCATAAAACAATCGCAGGATGATGAAAAAGCAACAGAGGATAAAGGCCTGAAAGTGATTGCTGTCATTAAAGAGTCTGCCGCTGCAAAAGCTAATCTGCAACGTGGTGATGTGTTAATTAAATTTGGTGATACGCTATTAGACAAGCCTGAGCAATTATCTACAGCAGTACAAAAGTATCAAGGTCAAACAGTACCTGTGGTTTATGAGCGTGCTGGGCAGGCAAATACGGTACAAGTCGCGATTAATCAGCGTTAATCCATTCTAGAGAGATTTTCATGTAGCGTTATTTAGCGCTACATGCTTAAATTCGGCTGTCAATTTCTAAAGCGACTTTTTGTCGCAAATTCCAGTATGTCTCAGCACAGCAAAATCCAGTTAATATTTCAGCGCCATTTAGTCAAAATCCGCCTCGAAGGTAGCTTATGTCCAATTGAGTTACTGACAGATATTGTCGCAGCATTGCGCCCCAGCGGACTAAACAAGCAACAAGAAGCTACTGATTCGATACAGATACTTTGTGAAATTTTAAGCACCAATAAAACTTACGCAGGTTATTTGCATGATGCAATTTTAAAGCTTATTCAGGCTTATCGTCCCGTTTCTATCTTTGCTGATTCTGGCATTCCGCCCAATAGTGGTTTTTTTTCAGAGCTTAGCCGCCGTGTCGGACATAAATTGTTGCCCGATGCTATTGACCAACGTTACTTAAAAGATATTTTCGCCTTGATTTTTAATCAAGCCAATGATGAGCAATGGGTATTAGCTTTGTCAGACGAAGTTTGGCTACAGTTGATAGATGCTTTGCATTTTAATGAGATTGAGCCAACGATTTTAGAGGCTATTTATCATGAGTTGCTGGAAGCTTCGCAGATACTTTCCTACCGATTATCAGCCGCTGGCCTAGAGCCGGAATTGGTCAAAAATCATAAAGATCTAGAAAAGCATACATCGCCTTTTATTATTCAAAATGAAGAAATTACCGCAGTGGTGAATGCGGACAATGCGACAGAAACGGATGTGAGCCACGTATTAATCATACTGGAACAGTGCCGGCTGGTGATTACAAAAATTCGTAAAAATAGCTGGCAGACCGGTACCAGTATTCGACTGACGTTTTTATTGCAACGCATGACACAGCAGTTAGACCGGCTGGAAACTATTTTTAGTATTATTGTCGGCATTAAAAATAAAGTGACAGTAAGAACTGAAGTGCTGGGCTTATTTAAAGATTTAGTCTATGCAGAATGTCATAAGAATGATGCCAGACAACATGTTCGTGAGAATGTAGAGCTAATTGCATTAAGGGTAACCGAGAATGCCAGCAGGGCAGGTGAGCATTACATCACTACCACACGTAGCGAATATTTTAAATTGATGCGCTCTGCGATTGGTGCGGGTTTTATTATTGCGATAATGGCCGTCTTGAAAATCCTCATCGGAAACCAGCATTTTGCGCCACTGACAGAGGCAATTTTATTTAGCCTTAATTATGGCTTGGGTTTTGTTTTTATTCATACGTTACATTTTACGGTGGCAACCAAACAGCCAGCCATGACCGCTGCCGCAATTGCCAGCAGCATTGGCAGCAGTGACGGCAAGAACAAAGATTTAGATAAACTGGTTAAAATTATTTCGCAAACCATGAGCAGTCAAACAATCGCGATTCTAGGTAATGTGATGGTGTTATTGCCGTTAAGTATCTTAATTTCTTGGCTGGTTTTTCAATTAACTGGCGACCATTTTATTGGCGTTGCAAAAGCACATCAATTATTAACCGAAAATGATCCCAGCAAAAGCGGTACGGTTTTATACGCGGGCGTGGCAGGCGTTTGCTTATTTTTGTCAGGCCTGATTGCGGGCTACCATGATAATTTGTCGATTTATAATAAAATTCCACAACGTTTGGCCGCGCTTAAATGGCTGCAAAAACTGCTTGGCCAGACTAGATTGAACCGTCTGGCTAATTATATTGAAAATAATCTAGGTGCGCTGGCGGGTAACTTTTATTTTGGCTGCCTGTTAGGCGGCATGTCGGGTTTAGGTGTGTTACTTGGTCTGCCGATTGATATTCGACATGTCACTTTTACTTCGGCATACATTGGATTTTCATCGTATACCTTAGATTTTAATTTAACCACTCAAATGTTTGTGATGGCTGGATTAGGTATTTTTCTGGTGGCGACCATGAATCTGGTTGTGAGTTTTGGCTTGGCACTGTACGTTGCAATGAAATCCAGAAAAGTGAGTTTTGCGCAATGGCGCCTGTTATTCTTAAAAGTGCTTTCTCGACTCAATCAGCATCCTGGCGAATTTTTCTTCCCGCCAAAAAAACAAGATAGTCAGCTACCGGAGATTAATAATAAAAACGCAGATATTCAATAAACAGACTTTTACTAAATTAGAAACATCACTGCTGCAATCGCAGTTGGAGCAAGCGCCCCGATCAGCAATTGCCCTGCACCGATTGAGCCATCGTCAAAGCCTTCTTTCAGTAGAGAAATGCCTGCTGGATTAGGAGCATTTGCAATAACGGTCAGGCCACCCCCAGATACGGCGCCAGCCATTAACATATATTTGGCTTCATCTGACATGCCGCTTATCAATGACCCTAAATAAGTCAGCGCTGCGTTGTCGGTAATTGCCGTTAATGCGGTTGCTCCAAAGAATAACTGCATGGGTTGCAATTGGGACACGATTGGTTGTAGCCACCATTGCTGCATGCCACCTAAAACCACAAGTCCTGCTAAAAAGAAACCAACAAGCAAACCTTCTTTTAATAGCAAAGGCGATTGATAGCGTTCATAAGCTTGGGTAAAGCCTAAAAATAATAAAAACAGCCCGAAAAATAGCACTGGATGATGTGCAAAAAAAACAACGCCAAATAGAAATAAGATATGAATAAAGCTGATTGTCAGAGGAATTCGATTTTCCTTAGTGTTAACGTTTGTTGAAGCATTAACACCTAAATATTTTCGTAAAAAATAACACAGCACGGTAGCGTTAATCAGTACTGCGATAGCGGCTCGCCAACCAAACGTCGTCGCCATAAAAGCAGAATCCCACTGCCATGCACTGGCAACCATTAAAACCGGTGGGGCGGCGTATGAAGTTAACGTGCCGCCGATAGAGATGTTCACAAACAATACGCCTAGCGCAGCATACTTAAGCTTTTCAGGCATGCTTTGTTTAAATACTTTAGGAGCAAGCATGAGTGCCGCGAGTGTCATGGCGGCTGGTTCGGTAATCAATGAACCCAGTAACGGCACAAGTGCTAAGCTCAACCACACTTGGGCGAGCAAATTATTGACGGGAATTAAGTTCGCCATATGTTTTACCAAGCTACTTGCCGCTTCAAGCAATGGTCTAGACCCAGCCACCACCATCACGACAAATACAAAAAGCGGCTCGGTGTATTGGCGAGATTCAGCGTATTCGGTAGCGTTGCTACCACCTGAGAATACTGCCATTAAAGCAATTAAGATAAATGCCCAAAATCCAAAAACAACTTCTACTTCACCCAGCAAATGAAACAGTCCGGCATGGCGAGGATGGCGATTGGCCAGTGCTTCAAAATATTTGGTAGAAAAAGTATGGATTAATGCTAATGCAAAAACGAGCGCAGCTAAAATTTCTATTTGATGTGCAGTCAAGTTGGAGACTCACTTTCAATTACTTCACGAATCAACTTAAATAATTCGCGGCTACTTTTAGGTGACTTTTCTGCCAGTGCTTCGCGCTGAGCATTACGAATTAATGTACGTAATAGTTGAATGTCGGCTTTTGGGTAACTAATTAAAAATTCCTGCAAAGCAGCTGCATCTTCAATCAAGCGTGTGCGCCAGCGCTCCATGATATGGAAACGCGCATTTTCCTGCGTGTTTTTGCCTTCCCACGCCGCTAATTGCTCAACAATTGGCGCACTGTCTACGTCACGCATTAACCGGCCTAAATATTGCAATTGTCGCCTGACTGCGCCATTGGCAGTTAAGCGTTTTGCTTCCATCACTGCGTCAAATAAAGTTTCTGGCAGGTTTAGTTTAATCAACTTATCTTTGGGTAAATCAATCAACTTTTTACCAATCGCTTGTTGCGCATCTGCCTCGGCTTTAAGTTTGGTTTTGCTGATAGGCTCTAAGGGTTCGTTTTCAATCACGGTATTCACTTGTTTGTATGGAGAGTATTGCCGCTGTTTAATCTAGCAGCTTTAGTATTAGCTACGGTATGATACCAGTTTTAGCCAATTGAATTAAT
>JAZKEJ010000069.1:0-21947 GCA_040387095.1 Pseudomonadota bacterium
GAATAATGCGCCGAATTTTATAGGAAGCAACTAACTTGTCAATTAAAAAAAACGACACTGCATCAAAACGGACATCTGACCCACATGCCAGTCGCGAGGCAGCGCAGTATGAAACGCCACTGCCTAGCCGTGAATTAGTCTTGCAGATACTGGCTGATCAGGGCGTGCCACTTAGTAATGAGCAGATTTACAGCTTGCTGGATATTGATGAAAGTGAGCGTGACAATTTCAATAGGCGTCTGAATGCAATGGAGCGCGAAGGTCAAATCATGCGCAACCGTAAAGGTGCGTTGTGTCTTGCAGAAAAAATTCATTTGATTGCAGGCAAAGTGCTTGGTCATCCAGACGGATTTGGATTTTTAGTACCAGACGATAAAACCAAACATCCAGAAGATTTGTTTTTAGGTCCGCGTGAGATGGCGCAGGTCATGCATGGTGACCGCGCAATGGTACGCATGGCTGGCTTGGATAGAAAAGGGCGGCCAGAAGGCAATATCGTTGAGGTGCTGGAGCGCAGCACGAAAACACTAGTAGGACGTATTGTGCGTGGTACAGGCGTGACAATCGTTGCGGCAGAAGATAAACGCATCAACCAGGATATCCTGATCCCTTACCATTTAGATATGGGTGCGAAACCTGGGCAGGTGGTGATGGTGGAATTGACCGAGCAGCCCAGTTCACACGCGCACCCGATGGGTAAAGTCGTGCAGATTCTAGGTAATTATGCTGACAGCGGCATGGAAATTGAAATTGCGTTAAGAAAACATAAATTACCACATGAGTTTTCGCCAGCGGCGTTGAGCCAGGCAGAACGCATTCCTAAATTAGTGCAAGCAGCCGATTACAAAGACCGTATTGATTTGCGTGAATTGCCGTTAATTACCATTGACGGCGAAACGGCGCGTGATTTTGATGATGCTGTGTTTGCTGAGCCGCTGAATAAAAAAAAGCCAAGCTTGGGGTGGCGCTTGGTGGTGGCGATTGCCGATGTGAGTTTTTATGTAAAGCCGGATGATGCCTTGGATAAAGATGCATTTGAGCGCGGCAATTCGGTGTATTTCCCGCGTCGTGTGATTCCTATGTTGCCAGAAGCGCTATCAAATGGCTTGTGTTCGCTGAACCCGGATGTGGAGCGTCTATGTATGATTTGTGATATGCAGATTGATGCTGCCGGTATTGTACAAAAATACCAGTTTTATCCTTCCGTGATGCGTTCAAAAGCGCGTATGACTTATACCAAAGTCGCTGATATGCTGCAAAATCCAGAAGGCGATACGGCCAAGGAATATAGCCATATCATGCCGCATGTGCAGAATCTGTACAGTTTGTTTAAGTTAATGCTGAATCAACGTGAAAAACGTGGCGCGATTGAGTTTGAATCCACCGAAACCATGATGATTTTTGATGACAATGGCAAAATCGAGCGTATCGTGCCTACTGGACGCAATGATGCACATAAACTGATTGAAGAATGCATGCTGGCTGCCAATGTTTGTGCGGCGGATTTTTTACATAAGAATGAACAGGCTGCGCTGTATCGTATTCACGAAGGACCAACGCCAGAAAAACTGGATGCTTTGCGCACCTTTATGGCGGAAGTGGGTTTTGGCGTAACGGGTGGTGACAAGCCGCATGCTAAAGATTATGGCAAGTTGATGAATCAAATTAAAGAGCGCCCAGATGCACAATTGCTGCAAACAGTATTGTTGCGGTCCATGCAGCAAGCAGTTTACAGCCCAGATAATGTCGGCCACTTTGGTCTGGCGTATGAAGCTTATGCGCACTTTACATCGCCTATCAGGCGCTATCCTGATTTGCTGATTCATCGCGCTATTAAAGCGGTGGTTAAAGGTGAAAAGTACAAGGCGAAAGATTGGAATGGGCTGGGTGTTCACTGTTCAATGACAGAGCGTCGTGCAGACGATGCCACGCGCGATGTGACCAATTGGTTAAAATGTTATTACATGCAAGATAAGATCGGTGAGATATACGAAGGCACAGTGGCTGGCGTGACCAGTTTCGGCATATTTGTCGCTTTAGATGGCGTGTATGTGGAAGGTTTGGTGCATGTCACTGAATTGGGCAACGATTATTTCAATTACGATAAAGCGCGTCATGAAATGCTGGGCGAACGCACAGGTGCGCGATTTAGATTAGGTGATAGGCTAACTGTTAAAGTGGCACGCGTCGATTTAGAAACCACCAAAATTGATTTTACTTTAGCGAGTGCTGATGGCAAAGCGGTTAACCAATTATCACCAGAATCGCGAAGTAATATGGGCAAAAATTTTAACCAACCTTTAGGTATTAATAAAAACAAGTTAACATCTAAAAATGATCAAAATATTGACTTTAAGCCATTAAGCACACGCGCACTGGAAAAAGCTAAAAAAGACCGCTCAGGCGCAAAGAAAATGGGTAAAGCGCCCGCTAAAACAGGCGCGAAGTTAACACCAAAATCCAGTCCAAAAAACAGCTCTACAAATAAAAACACCAAAAACAAAGGTAAAAGATAGTCATGTCAGATTCACGTATTTTGTTTGGCTTTCACGCCGTTTTAAGCCGTATGCGTCAGCATGCGACCAGTATCGAAGAGATTTTGATTGACCGCGATCGTATTGACGCGCGCATGAAAGATTTACTGAAAATGGCAGAAGCGAGCAACGTGCGCACGATGCAGGTTGATCGTAATCGTTTAGATGGTTTGGCTGGCATGAATGGTCGGCATCAGGGTGTTATTGCGCGCGTGGTAGATACGCCTATTCCATACAAGGATATTCACGATATTCTAGAATCAGAGTTAACTGAATCGCCATTTTTCCTGATACTGGATGGCGTAGAAGACCCGCATAATTTGGGCGCATGTTTGCGCGTGGCCGATGCAATGGGAGTGCACGCTGTTATTGCGCCCAAAGATCGTGCCGTTGGCTTAAACGCCACTGTACGTAAAGTTGCCTCTGGCGCGGCAGAAACAATCCCTTTTATTGCCGTGACTAATTTGGCACGTACCATACGAGAGTTGAAAGATGCAGGTGTTTTTGTCGTCGGAACGACAATGGATGCGCCAAGCTCATTATTGAATACTAAATTAGACGGTCCAATCGCAATTGTGTTGGGTGCCGAAGGTGATGGAATTCGCCGCTTAACAGCTGAAACTTGTGATGCGCTAGTGACTATCCCGATGTTTGGTAGCGTGGAAAGCCTAAACGTAAGTGTGGCGAGCGGAATTTGCTTATATGAAGTACGTCGCCAGCGTAGCTTGAAATTAGCTTAAGAAAGTATTTAAGCTAATTGAAGCGTAGTTAACGTGCGGCTACGTACTGCTTTTAGTAAGCCTGCATCATCAATTAATGATTCGCCGTAACTAGGCACGATATTCTTTAACTTTTGCTGCCAAGCTTTAGTTTTTAATTGCGCTGCAAAACAACGCTCCAGCACATCTATCATGGCTTGAACGCTGACTGATGCGCCTGGTGATGCACCCAATAAAGCCGCTAGCGAACCATCGTTTGAAGCAACAATTTCGGTGCCAAACTCTAATTTACCCATTTTCTCATCACATTTTTTGATGATCTGCACACGCTGTCCTGCGTAGGCAAGTTGCCAATCCGCGGCTTGCGCTTGTGGTAAAAATTCACGCAAAGCATTCATGCGCTGCTCTTGCGATTGAAATACCTCACCCACCAAGTATCTGGTTAGCGCCAAATTATGCTTGCCTGCGCCCAGCATGGCTTTCAGATTATTTGGCTTAACCGACTTAGGTAAATCTAATAGTGAACCTTGCTTCAAAAATTTAGTAGTAAACCCAGCAAATGGACCAAAAAGTAGCGCTGATTTGCCATTAATAGTGCGAGTATCTAAATGCGGAACAGACATTGGTGGTGCACCTACCGCAGCTTTGCCATAAACCTTTACTTGATGTTGATTGATTACATCCGGATTGTTACAAATAAGCCATTGTCCGCTGACTGGAAAACCGCCATAGCCAATGCATTCAGGTATGTTTGCTTTTTGTAATAGTGGCAGTGTACCGCCACCAGCACCCAAAAATACAAACTTCGCATGGACAGTCTTACTTTGCTTAGTCAATTTATTTTGTATAGCCACATGCCAGCTATTGTTAATTTTTTTTAATTTTTTAACACAGCTATTGTTCAGAAAATTAAAATTAGCTTCGGCTTTTAGTTTTGCGACCATATGACGGGTCAGCGCACCAAAATTCACATCAGAACCATGTGCCACGAAAGTTGCAGCTAGCTTATCCTTTGGATGACGATTCGCCATCATCAGTGGCATCCAGGCATTTAATGTCTCTTTATTCTCGCTGTATTGCATGCCCGCAAATAAATGATGTTGACTCAATAAAGCAAAGCGACTTTTTAAAAAAATGACGCTTTCATCGCCTGTAACAAAACTCAAGTGCGGCGTTTTATTGATAAATTGTGTGGGAGAGGGCAGTGCGTTATTTTCAACTAAATATGACCAAAATTGTAGCGAAACTTCAAATGCTGAATTGATTTCCAGCGCACGTTTAATATTGATTGAGCCATCTGCAGTTTGAGGGGTGTAATTCAGCTCGCAATAGCCCGCATGTCCAGTTCCTGCATTATTAAGCGCATCAGAGCTTTCCAGCCCTACGTCGTTTAGCTGTTCCACCATTGTAATCCTCAGTGATGGATCGAGCTGTTGCAATAAAGTGCCTAAAGTAGCGCTCATAATGCCGCCGCCCACTAGCAAAACATCTGTTTCTACTGGCTTCATAAATGACTATTGATAGCTTTAGATAAGGTTAAGATTAGAAATATGGTTAAAACTAGCAATTAACAACAAAAAAGCCAGAAAACTGGCTTTTGAATTCAATCATTTAAACTAATAAGTACGTCTTTTAGGTGGACTATAAGCCTGTTTTGATTCGATGTGCCTAAATGTGATACGACCATTATTAATATCGTAAGGCGAAAGTTCCAACACCACTTTATCGCCCGCCAATATACGGATATGATTTTTACGCATTTTACCGCCAGTGTAAGCGATTAATTTGTGACCATTTTCTAAAGTCACGCGATAACGTGAGTCGGGTAGAATTTCATCTACCACACCATTCATTTCAATTAATTCTTCTTTAGCCAAACAGTTACTCCGATATAATTTGCAATCAACATTTGAGACCCGTCTACAGCACTAAGTACACCTAGCAATTTTGGGAATAGTGGCATAACTATATAAAACACACGTATTGTCACTACTCAAACGCACGCGCAGTATAGTCTTGCTAGTGAAAATAAGCAATAAAATAGGCTAAATAAGCACCCAAATGGGGGCAATATTGTGATTAAGCTATAAATAATTTGAAATAGTGCTTGACAGACTGGACACATGTACGTAAAAAGCACTCTAGGCGTTTGAATTTTTAAATTGTTGAGTTTTCGAAACTAGTAATATTTTAAAAACCCAAACTTTTAGGGTGCCTCCCTTTTTTAAAGTATGAAAGTAAGATTATGGCAACAGGTATTGTAAAATGGTTTAATGACTCAAAAGGCTTCGGCTTTATTACTCCAGATGCAGGCGGCGACGATTTATTCGCTCACTTCTCAGCAATCGTAGACAGTGGCTACAAAAGCTTGAAAGAAAACGATCGCGTTAGTTTTGACGTGACTGATGGACCAAAAGGCAAACAAGCCTCAAACATCCAAAAAGCTTAGTTATTAAGCGTAGTTACTGAGTTCTAATATTTAGAACCTTTAAAATGGCCCGTCAGGGCCATTTTTTATTTTGAAGTACTTGATATTTACTTGATATATGTAGTAATTCAAATACCCAGCGTTTAATAGCTTTAACAAACTACAAGTAAGGTTTTGGTATTATTGAAAAACTACCATCCTGCTGGGCACGTAATTTATAGCAGCTGTGACGTATTTTTGATTTGGCAAATTAATTATTAAGTTAGGCATATTTTAGAAAGTAAACAATGCAACTTGCCGCTTTAGGGCCATTACCACTAACACTTATTGCATCGTTGGTACTTGCTGTTGTTCTTTTGGCAATACGTATTTTTGTGATGCAACGTGTGCAGCAAAAGCGTCAACGAGAAAATAGACAAGAAACTGAACGACTTAAGTCTCTTGTTGCAGCCTATCGATCGCTTGCTGGTTCATTTACACCAGCAATGCAAGATCACACACCACAGTTAGAAGAAACGCTTGCTGATATCATATTATTTGGTTCGCTTACTCAAGTTGAATTGTCGGTTTCTTGCGCAAATGCTCTAAAAAATGATGAAACTGTCGATTTTCAACCGCTTATTAAATCACTGCGTTCAGATTTACGTACTCAACTGGGCTTAGAGCAAATTCCCAGTAGCCTGATCATGCCAGCATCTGGCCCGGCACGTTTACCTCACTCAACACGTGGAGAAGGTGATGGAGATAGCCGTGGCAATAATGCTAGAGGCGGCGGTGGAAGTGGTGGTGGCGGAGGTGCGGCAGTGGGAGTTGGCGGTTTGAGCGCGGGGATAATCGCAGCCGATGTTAGCACTCCTAAATAGGAGCAAGAACTTAGGCAAGACAAAACTGAGCGCTTATATATTCACATTACTTTCCATCTCTTTTTTGTTTAGGAACATCAGGCCTATTTAGATTGCGTTTATATTGCCCATATTTGTATTGGCCATATCTGTAAGATCCAAACTGATTAATGCCGAATCCATATCCGGGCCTCGCTCCTATAATCCATAGTGGTGTTGATTGTTCTAATTCAAGTCTTTGTTTTTCCAGTAAATCCAACTTACGTCTTTCTAATACAATTGCTTGATATTCTCTATTGCTTTTCTCTTGTTGCTGACGCTCTGCCTCAGCCATCAGCGCCCTTTGCATTGATAATTCATTCGCCCTTTTGATGCGTTCTTGAGCCAGAATCTGGTCTTCAATAGGAGCATCAGGCACATTTTTTAACATACGAACTGTTTCGTCTGAGCAGGGCTCATCTTGGTAAGTTATTTTGTTTTTGGCATCTTTGCATACAAAAATTTCTGCAAAAGCTTGAAACGATAGCGAAAGTGTAAAAATCATCAGCAACAGCTTCATACTTAACACCTTATGAGTAGGCAAAAGTTTAAATTTTTCAATATCAAAATATTGGGCATTATTTTAAATATTTAGTTCTGAAGATGCTATGACACATATCTCTAAGTTTTATGGCATGCATGCCGATGTATAAATCTTAGTTGATTCAGCGTTTGAGATAGATAAGATTGCCCAAAATCACAGGTCAAGAAAATGATAAGTTACTGTGTACGTGAGTAGTGATACGATATAATTATAGTGTAACTTGCTAAAGAACCTGCATCATGAACACCTACTTCCAGCCATCTCTTCATATTAACCGCGTGAATTACACCTAATGAGTTTGCCGATAAAAACTGCATATATGTCTTTTGTTGATATTAATCAACAAACACAGATTTGGAAAGACGCAGTATTGGGTGGGATCTGCTTTTACGAATCTGTGCCAGAAAATTATTTTTTTACGGCAGAAATGCCTATTGTCCAGTTACAAGCGCCTGTGTTGGAAGGCGCAGATATTGCTATGGAAATATGGTTAAGTCGATCTGACCTGTCAATTGGTAAACCATTAAAGAGTGGTCAGCAAGGTGCCATTCAATATCGATTGAATGATGAGTTATTGTTTGGCGTCATTAGCTTGCCAGAGGCGGACTCATTACAAAATGCCACAGAATCTGCCTATCGCGATATCTTCGCCCTGATGGAAGAGATGGATTTTCCGCATATTTATCGGTTCTGGAATTACATGGCGGATATCAACGGTATAAGCGATGGTTTGGAGCGTTACCGTCAGTTTAATGTGGGTCGTAAAGATGCATTATTTGCTTACGATGACGATTTGGATAGGCATTTGCCCGCTGCCTGCGCATTAGGTTTGGCAAACGGACCATTGACGATTGCTTTTTTATTGGGTCGTCAAGCACCAATTGCAATCGAAAACCCACGTCAAATCAATGCTTATGACTATCCTGAAGAATATGGCCCCCGCACGCCAAGCTTTTCGCGTGCCACTTTATTGCGCACTGAAAAAAATGCGATTTTATTTATTTCGGGTACGGCCAGCATTGTTGGCCATTTAACGCAGCATCCATCCGATGTGGTCGCACAAACTAAAGAAACTCTAATCAATTTAGACGCTGTAGTTTCGGAAGCTAATCGCGTAATGGGTGAGCAGAAATTTGATTTGAAGCATATTTATTTTAGGGTGTATCTTCGTCATGCGAAAGATTTGTCTCTAGTGCGAGATGAGATGGAGCGATATTTAGGCGGTGCAATAAAAGCACTTTTTGTGCAGGCGGATATATGCCGTCAAGAATTGTTGCTTGAAATTGAAGCGACTGTTGGCGATATGCTAGAAGTTGAATCCACCAAATGCCTGTAAAACCTAAACAGTTTGTATTGCTAGTCGCGTATGACTATTTAGTCTTGTATCTTGGACTGTTTTGGCTTGGATTTTTGAGTTTGTGCTGGACGTTAGTCGCAACGGTGCTGTACCCGCTTTTGCCAGAGCGCTTTGCCATTAGCCTAGGCCGTTATGCCATTATGATCTCTTTTCGCGCCTATTTGGCTAGCTTAAGCATCTCGCGCCGCTGTCGTTTCGATTTATCTGAGTTGGATACGCTACGCAATGAATCTCCGTTGATTATTGCCCCCAATCATCCTTGTTTATTAGATGCGGTGATGATTCTTTCGCGCTTGCCTAACGTGACTTGCGTGATGAAAGCCGATTTGATGAGTAACATTTTTTTGGGTGCTGGTGCGCGCTTAGCACGTTATATCCGCAATGAACCAATCAGGCAAATGGTGATGCAAGCGAGCGAAAATTTTAAAATGGGCAGCCATTTATTGTTATTTCCGGAGGGAACTCGCACCGTAAACCAACCAATTAATACGTTAAAAGGCAGCATCGCATTGATTGCTATGCAAGCAAAAGTGCCAGTGCAAACTGTGTTAATTGAATCAAATTCGCCTTACTTGACTAAAGGCTGGCCATTATTCCGTAAACCAAACATGCCAGTCATTTATAAAATAAAGTTAGGCAAACGCTTTGATCCGCCACAAGATACACATCACTTTATTGCAGAACTTCAAGCTTATTTTTTGCAGGCATTAAAGCCTTCAGCGCAACAAAATTCTGGTCAACACTTTAATTTACCTGACAATACTCACCACAATAATTTATCTGAATTTAAACCAACTGAAACGGCTTCATCATGATTGCATCTTTAAGCCATATTGTCCTCATCCCCAGTTATAACCCCGGCGAAAAAGTCTATGATACTGTGCGCGCAGCACGCCAATATTGGAATCCAGTATGGGTAGTGATTGATGGCAGTACTGATGGATCTGAAATCATGTTGCAAAAAATGGCGTCAGAAGATATAGGTTTGCAAGTGATTCATTTATCAGAAAATAAAGGTAAGGGCGCGGCTGTATTACAAGGCTTACATTTGGCCGCCGCACAAGGATATTCATACGTATTAACCATGGATTCAGACGGCCAGCATCCGGCAAATTTAATTCCCGACTTTATGGCTGAATCAATTAAACGACCCAACACAATGATATTGGGAAAGCCGATTTTTGATTCAAATGCGCCAAATATCAGAGTGCAAGGACGAAAGCTATCCAACTGGTGGGCGAATGTGGTGACGTTGTGGGCAGGAATCGGCGATTCCTTGTTTGGATTTCGTGTCTATCCAATCGAGCCACTGAGAAAAGTAATGCGATTCCAGCCTTGGATGCGGCATTTCGATTTTGATCCAGAAGCAGCAATAAGATTAAGCTGGCGCGGTGTAAAAGTAGTTAATCTGCCTGCACCCGTGCTTTATTTCAGCGTCAATGAAGGCGGTGTTTCGCATTTTCGTTACCTGCGCGACAACTTATTACTGACATGGATGTACACGCGGCTATTTCTTGGATTTGTACTGCGCTTGCCCCTGCTTGTAGCTAGGCGTTTTTTTTAGCATTATTTATCAAATTACTATTCTTTCCATTCCACATGTAGTCTAAATCCGACTATTAATTAGTCAAAATGCTGATAACAACAGGCAAATTTTTGACTTAAATTCATTGTTGATTATGTGCGGTTGTGAGCTGTGCACATACTTCACGATTACCTAAATAAATAAGTTAACGTATAAAAATTAAATCAATGATGAATTGTCATGAACGAGGAGATTGTCATGCGCATTTGCTTAAAAAAATCGGCTTTTATAGCCTTTGCAGGAACACTTATATTTTCAAGTAGTTTTTCATTTGCTGAACAGAGTTTTATTGACACTAAAACGGGTAAACCAATGAAAATTGACTCAGGACTTTTTAATACAGAACAGTCCAAGAAATTTCTGAAAACTGGTGAAAACCCATACAACGGTAATGCAGCAGCTATCGCAAGCGGTAAAAAGCAGTATCAGATGTATTCTTGTGCCCAGTGTCACGGAGCACAAGCACAGGGTCAGACCGCATCTGGTTTAACGGGTCCCAGATACAATCATTCTAAAAGTGCAACAGACAAAGGCATGTTTGAAATCATTTGGGCAGGTACAAATGGTGGTATGAGTGGTAAAGGCAAAGGTGTGATGGATCCTGGTAATAGCAGCAATGGGTTATCACCTGACGAAACTCTAATGTTGATGGCTTGGATTAGAAGCCAGTCTGCAGCTACAAAATAAGTTTCAATATAAATTTAATATGAAGCAAGGTACTCATCAGAAAACCATTCCCGCTCAACATCAAACCCATCAACCTGGTTTGGAGAGCAAAATGAGTCCTGAGCCTGAATATATTAAAAAAGACTATCGGTCCAGTGATCGATTAAAGAATAAAATCGCCATTATTACTGGTGGTGATAGTGGAATTGGCAGGGCCATCTCAATCGCTTATGCAGCTGAAGGCGCAAACATTGTCATTCAATATTTAGATGAAGATGTAGATGCAAAAAAAACCAAAAAACTAATTGAAGAAGTAGGCAGAGAGTGCTTGCTGATATCAGGTGATTTGCGTGATGAAAAATTCTGTAAATCCATCGTCACCAAAACAATTAAGCATTTTGGAAAGCTAGATGTGCTGGTAAACAACGCGGCTCAGCAGTTTCCTCATGACGACTTTTTGGATATTAGAACCAGTGATTTAATGGATACTTTCAATGTAAATATTGTTTCAATGTTTCACATCATCAAAGCTGCACTGCCACATCTTAAAAAAGGTAGCAGCATTATCAATACGGCATCGGTTACAGCGTATCGTGGAAGTGACCATCTGATTGATTATTCTGCGACTAAAGGCGCCATTGTTTCACTTACGCGGTCATTATCCAAGCAGTTGATTAAAAAAGGTATTTATGTCAATGCTGTGGCACCAGGGCCAATTTGGACGCCGCTAATCGCATCTTCCTTTCCAGCTAAAGAAGTAAAGAAATTTGGCACAAATACGCCAATGGGCAGGGCAGGTCAGCCTAGCGAAGTTTCACCTTGCTATGTTTTTCTGGCATCGAATGACTCTTCTTATATGAGTGGTCAAGTGCTGCACCCAAACGGCGGTGAAATTATTAATACCTGAATATCAATTCTTAAAACTAATTTTTAAATCTAAGAATTTAAACTTAAATCATGCCGCCATTAATCGAGATAATCTGACCTGTGATGTAAGTCGCTTGATCTGAAACTAGAAAGCTTATTAAATTAGCCACTTCGGTTGGTGTTCCAGCTCGCTTCATGGGTACGATATTCGCAATCATTTTGGCATCAAACGCACTTTCACTCATGCTGGTGTCAATTATCCCTGGCGCTATGGCATTCACGGTAATACCGCGGCTGGCAATTTCCAGCGATAAAGATTTGGTCGCTGCATTCAGCGCACCTTTAGCGGCAGAATAATTAGTCTGACCGCGATTGCCAGTGATTGCGGCAACAGAAGATACATTAACGATACGTCCCCAGCGACTGCGTATCATCGGCATCATTAATGGTTGGGTGACGTTGAAAAATCCATTCACGGATACATCAATCACGCGATGCCATTGATCTGGCCGCATACCAGGAAACACCGCATCATCATGAATGCCAGCATTATTCACCAGAATTTGGATAGGATCATTTTCTACTAATGGTTGTAAAACAGCGGCCACTGCGGCGCTATCCGTCACGTCAAATTGCAAAGCTTCTGCACTGCCGTTTGATGCGCTGATCTCTGCGACTAATTGCTGGGCAGCTTTAATGCCTTGGTTTGCGTGAATATATACATGGTAACCATCTGCGGCAAGGCGGCGGCTAATAGCGGCACCTATTCCGCCACTGCCACCTGTAACTAAAGCTCTTTTCATATATGACTTTCTACTATTATTATCTACCAAAATTTGTAGTTTAATTGCCAGGTTTAATTAAAAGGTTGTCTGCATCTAGTACCACAGTGGCACGTCCTTCTAACAATATTTTGTCGTTTGCAGACACAATAAATTCATACAACATGTTGCTTTCGCTCGCCATCATGCAAACGGCGGTAATCACTAAATCCTCTTCAATATCGTCCAAACGTATAACGGACATGGTTACGCCACGCACACTAACCAGATAACCAACTTTAGGTTTTGCGCTATTGATAGGCGCTAATAGTGAGCCATGCACAGCCATTGCTTGTGCGGCATACTCGATGCCACATGCAATCCCTAATTTATCGTGAGCGCGCAAAGGATTGTCCAGCACACGATGACTGTCGGCGATACAAGTGATTTTGTCCTGATCCCAAGACTTAACACTTTTTAACAGGCACATTTTGCCCTGATGTGGAATATGGTTTGCAATCCAATCATGGTCTAATTTCAGGTCTAAATCTTGATTTAACATGCGTTAACTTCAATCGCCAAACGCGTATCGTCAATATAATCCAGCACAATGCGACGATTTTTTTGTTGAGTTGTCAGTTGAGCAATCGCCTGCAATAAAGGCAGGCCGCGCGCTGCCGGAATGGCTGATCGTAAGGTTTCTAATGCGATATCATCGAATTGATTCGCCTGGTCATGCGTGATGCTAACTTTTATTTGAGCAATACTTTTTGCGCTTACTTCTGGCGCAATGACTAAGGCGATGCCGCAGTTATCTGGAATCGGCCTATTGGTAAACATCGGCTCAGGGTAGGGCGTATCACTTGCCATTAAAATACAACGCGTTTTATCGACCACTACTTGCGTTAAAGCATCTAACAAGCCAGCACTGAAACTGGCATCGAACGCGCAGAGCACTGATGAAGTCGCCATGGTTTCGGTGGCAATACTCCAATAACCAGCCGCCGCGTTATGCACAGAGTTATGAAAGCGTGTGGGCGAAATCTGCCTGTCTTCTGATGCCAGCATTTCACAAATGGTGTGGCAGTTCACACCATCACCGTTAGAAAAAGAAAACACACTGGGTAAATTTTCTGATTGCAAACCAGCGCTAGCTATCGCTTCAAGTGAGGTTGCCAATGTTAACTTGACGATATCGCTGGCGCGCCTGCGTTCTGCTGCGGGCAATAATTCAGGTGCAGGAATAATGGTTTTGGATGATTGATAAGGCTGCAATCCAGATAATATATCGCGGCCGCTATACCAATTGCTTAAACCTGGGCCTATTAACCCAATGCCTTCAATGTAGGCTTTTAATTCTGTTGCCATTAGCTACGCCTTTCATCTTGCGCCAGCCCGAAAATCAGACTGCAATTAGTACCGCCAAAACCAAATGAGTTGCTCATGACACGCGTTAAAACTTGATTGCTATTTTTAAGCTGATAATTCAGGTTAAGTGATGGATCCACTTGGGTTGTGTTAAATCCACTGGGGATAAATGCGTGCCGCAAGGCAAGCGCGCAAATCACCGCTTCAACCGCGCCAGCTGCGCCTAATGTATGACCTGTTGCGCCTTTGCTGGAGCTGCAAGGTGGCGTAGCGTCGCCAAATATCGCACTGACAGCCTTGGCTTCTGCGGCATCATTGCTTGGCGTAGCCGTGCCATGTAAGTTAATGTAATCAATATCGGTGGGTATCAAGCCTGCGCTATCTAGCGCTTGCTGCATCGCCATACGCGCGCCTAAACCCTCTGGATGCGGCGATGACATATGATAGGCATCGCTAGATTCGCCGATGCCTAAAAGCAAGATTGCATCTGGTTTTAAATTCGCATCAGGTCTTTCTAATAAAGCAAAAGCGGCAGCTTCGCCAATCGAAATGCCATCGCGCGCAATGTCATAAGGACGGCAGGCCTGTGTTGAAAGTAAGCCCAGAGAATTGAAGCCATATAAAGTCGTCAAACACAAGGTATCGACACCGCCCACGACGGCTGCGTCTATTAAACCAGCTTCTATCATGCGCCGCGCCACACTGAATACTTTTGCGCTAGAAGAACAGGCAGAAGATACAGCAACGGCAGGGCCTGTTAGCTTGAAATACTGCCGTGTGAAATCGGCTACTGAGTAACTGTTTTGCGTTCTACTATAAACAAAATCGGCTGGCAGGGCGCCAGTTTCAAGGTTTCGATTTCGAAAAGCCAATTCTGTTTCTAAAATACCCGAAGTGCTGGTACCGATAAAAACGCCAACGCGGTCGCGACCGTTTTTTTCTGCTGCAATATTCACCGCATCATTAAAGCCATCTTGTTCTAAACCCAGCTGTGCCAAGCGATTATTGCGACAATTGTAATCAGCCAGACCATTTGGCATCTTTACCGAATTTACACCGTTAACTTCGCCAATAAAAGTGCTTAAATCTACCGTCTCAAAATCACACGGCTTTAAACTTTTTTTGCCTTCACGTAAGGCATCTAGCGTTTGCTGCAGGCCGCGTCCAATGCAACTTGTCGCAGTATAATGCGACATGAATAAAGGTTTTAATATAGCTTTCAATGAGAACCTCTAAGCAATGTAAATTGTATGGTTGATGGATGCATGATTTAAGATTTTTAGTCCAATTTTAATAAGAGTGCTTTAATTTTAGGCGCACTGGTATAGCGTTATTTTGAGCATTCATAAAGCAGCATTCTGCAATGTGACAAAATGCAGATTTTGCTTTTTTGCGGTTTGCAATAGAACAGGCAATACAATCAAAATAACGGGAATATTCGCCCTTGTATGTGCGGCATTACCATCATGCAACAATAAGATAGCACCTGGGCGCAAACCGGACAGCAATTTTTTACTCACTTTCTCTGCATCGCTAATTTGCGTATCAAAGCCGCGCACTGACCAGCTGGCCAGTGTCAAATCCAGGCGATTCAATACAGGTTGCAGCAATGGGTTACGTAAACCAGCTGGCGCGCGAAAAAACTTGGGGCGCTTGCCTGTGATAGTCAATAAAGTTTGTTGCGCAGCTTCAATTTCACGGCTAAACCCCTTGATTCCTAGCAGGGAAAAATTGTGCCTATGTTGCTGACTATGGTTTTCGATGGCGTGCCCGCGATTCACAATTTCACGACATAACTCTGGTTGCTGCATCGCTTTGTTGCCGATACAAAAAAACGTAGCTTTAACGCCATAATCATCCAGTATTTTCAGCACTTGCGGTGTAACCAATGGATCAGGTCCGTCATCAATCGTCAGCGCGATTTCATTACGATTAATCGCTGCAACTGGTAACTTTGTCCAGTTTGGGCCAAGCCAATTGCTGCGAGGCCACAAGCCCACAATTGCAATGATCACATGATTGATAATGAAAATCGCCAATAACCACGGCCATAATTTTGGCGCGATAAATAAACCAACTAACAACAGTATATGTAAAACAACCGATAACTTAATCAGCAATGTGGAATGCCAGAGTGATTGAATGCTGCTAGGCATGGCTGGCTTTAACTAATTGATTTTTAATAAGGCTTTTTTCAACAAAACGACTATCCAAGAAATTACACCACAGCTGGTGCCAGACAGGCCAAGTATGCTCGCCGGCGATTCTATCAACTCTATGTTTAGGTAAAATTTGTGCCATCATCAAATGCCCATCAGCAAAACGATCATCCCTGCCATAGCCTAAATATACTTCAATATCTGCGCAATCTGCATGCGTTTTTAGCCAACTCCAGTTGCTTAGCTCAGTATCGTCCTCTGCAATAGAGTCAGGCATCCAGGCTTTAACTCCGCCTGCCAAGGCGATTTCTCCAGTTGTGATGCGATTTCCAGGATAGGGCGCTAGCAAAAGTAAGCCCGCCAATTGTGCAGCATAGCGATTGGCGTAGGCGATTGCCACATATCCGCCGACGGAAATACCAGTCAGCCAGATTTTTTTATAACCTAAGGCTATGGCTGGAAGTACTAAATCATTGTGTATTTCAGTCAACGCAGTTCTGTCGGCGATATGGCTGAACGACAATT
Organism: Pseudomonadota bacterium; assembly: GCA_040387095.1. Lineage (GTDB taxonomy): Bacteria > Pseudomonadota > Gammaproteobacteria > Burkholderiales > Methylophilaceae > Methylotenera_A. The sequence goes on from JAZKEJ010000069.1 coordinate 16,395, forward strand.
CAGCCATTACTAAATCTATCGCCAATTCACGCTCTTGCAACGTGCTTACAAAACCTTGTTCAATAAAGTCTTCTGGTTGCTGATAAGCACCATGCAATAATATGATCAGCGTATCTGCTTGTTGCGCGCCTGTATCAGATTCTGACCTATCGCTTTCGGCAAAATGAGTGAGATAACGCATCAAGATTTAACCTTATGTACATGGCTGCTAGGCGCGAATACGGCAGAGAATATCAGCGCCAATATAACGCCAGGCGCGACAGTAATGCCCATGGCCTGCAAGACTGGGACGCTTGAAAACGCCAATAAACCAAACCCCAGCACCGTTGCCACATTGGCAAATAATAGCGACGCATATGTACGTGGTGCAATCGGCTGTGAGTTTGTTTGCTCTAGTTGCTGATGAGTTGAGTCATGATGTTTTAAAGCTTGGTTTTTTGCTTTATTAAGCGGTGGGTTAAAAAACAACGCGTAATTAGAGCCGATAGCAACTATTAATAAAAGACCAATCAAGTGCAATATAATCAACTGCTGTCCAAATAAAGCCAAGCCAGCGGTCACTGTAAGTACCGATGCGGCTAGTGGCGCAATAACCGCCATCACCCGGACTGGTGAACGCAGTGCAAATAGCAGCAAAATGACAATCGCAATAATACCTGCCAGCGACAGCATAATCGCCTCGTGCAAATATGACGAATACAAATGGTTGGATTCAGTTTTCATATCCACAAACAAGGCATTTGAAACTTGTGCCTTAGTTAAAACAGCACGCACTTGGTCCGCATCAATATTGCCGCTTTCTGGCGCAGTCAGCGGAATCAGCGCACTCCAGCGTTTGTCTTGTTGTAGTAACATCGCATCCACCGCCATCGCCATTGATGTTCCGTTTAAATCGCTACGCTGCAGCAAAGGCTTAATGCGCGCGCTTTCTACATCTTGCAGGAATGGTGCAAAAACCTTGGCGCGAATTGGCAAATCTTTAACGGCACTTTCTAATGCAGGTTTTAATTCAGCGGAATTTGGCAGGCTGGCTAATCTCGCCTGCTGAGTGGCTTGGCTGGGGAGATAGTGACTGGCGCTGTCGAATGCTGTCAGTGCGCCTGCTTCAACCAATGGTTGCAGCGCTGAAGATACTTTTTCAGTAGCAACCAATACCGCTTCTTGGCTATCACCTGAAACAACAATCATATAACGTACATCTGGCGCGCCCATGCCCGCTCTTAATCTGGTGTCCAAAGCCATGTCAGCTTTAGATACTGGGCTTAAAGCGGCAAGTTCAGTGTTCCATAAATGACCATGATGCTGGTAAACAACAATACTGGACGCCACAATAAGGCCTATTGCCGGCCATTTTATGCGTGTGGAAAATGTGGCAAAACACGATAGTTTTAATCCAGCATTGCTTAAGTCTTGAATCTTAAAGGCTGCCGGTAGCAAATGCGGCAACACGTAGCGTGTCATGGCTGCAGCAGCGATTAATCCGGCAGTTGAATATAAACCCAGCTGCGCTAAGCCAGGAAAGCCCGAAAGTAACAATGCTGCAAACCCGAATACAGACGTCAGCACACCCAGCCTGACAGTTGGCCATACCCGTTCTATCCAGGCCTTGCGATTCTGTTCGTTATTGCCGTCAGCCGCGTAATCGGACTGCATAAATAAGTAGATGGAATAATCGACCGCTTCACCAATCAGTGCCGTACCAAAACCCAGCGTAATACCGTGCACCACGCCAAAACTTAAACTGACCGATGCAATGCCAGCCAATATGCCAGTGGCAACCGGCAAAAAGCCCAGCAGCAGGGCAGAAAAAGAGCGATAAACTGCCAGCAGCAATATGGCGATTAACAGGGTGCTGATCACAAATATCAAGCGTACCTGGCTTTTGATGGTATCGCGCGACACCACTGAAAATACACCTGGCCCTGTCATCATTAATTTTGCTGGTTTACTGGCTATTTGCGTTGTTGCAGATGCTTTGTCAAACGCACTTTCAATTGCCTGCAAAGCTTCTTTTTGCGCATCGGTATCAGAACCCAGCGCATGCGTCTGTACTAGTAATAAAGCCGTATTGCCATCGCGTGATGCCCAGGCGCCATCTATTAACTTTGGGCGGCTATCGGTATTCATTTGGTCCAGTAGCTGCAACATTTCACCGGTTGGGTCATTCGGTAAAAGTGATTTCAGCAGCAGGCCAGCAGGGGAAGCGATTTGAGCAATGCTGTCGCCAATTGCTGTTTGCAAACCATCTACACTGAAATGCGCTGGCGTGACTGCAGGGCTTAACACATAGCGATTATTAAACAGATAGCGTCTGTCGTTTTCCGTATTAATCGGCTCACCATTATTAACTGTGACAAACGCGGTATTTTTGCGCAATGTAGATGCGACATCTTTGGAAATTTTTGCGCGAGTATTGGCATCAACACCTTCTATACCCACCAATATTAAGCGCGATGCCAAGCCATCTTTTAGCTGATCCATCAACAATTGCTGTTCAGCTGTAGGTCTGCTGGGCAGGAATGCTGACAGGTCAGCCGTAAAATGGCTGCGGGTGATAATGATTAAACTAGTGATTAACATTAATAGCCAAATCGCAATCGCACGCTTAGCGCTTACATTATGGTGGCTTTTTAATTGTGCTAGGTTCATCAGGCTGACAGCTTTAAAGGTTGTAAACTGTTCAGGGCGCAGGCAACGGCGTAATCGTCATGCGTGAACTATCACCATCAGCCTGTAAAATATCGATGGTTTGCAGCGCGTTGCCAGAGCCAGCGATACTGATTTCTGCAACCACTTTTTTCAGCTTAGATTCAATTGGCAGCAAAGTCAGATTCCAGTTCTTTTCATCGCCAGTCATATTCAAGTTGTAAGTGCGCTCCAGCGCTTTACGATCGCCTGCCAATGTGCCACGGATACTATCAATAAATGCCGCCACTTCAGGATAATTTTGTAATGCCAATACACGCTTTTTACCGCGTTGCTCCACAACCAGTTTATCTTTATCCAGCAACATACTTTCTGGTTTTGGCTTTAAAGTGCGCTTTTCTAAACGATCTGGCGCGGTGTAAAACAATTCACCAGAAGATTCCACCGGCTTATCCAGCATAGCGATGGATTTTATTTCGACAAAACTTGCATTGCCAGAACGTGTACTTGCCAAAGATTGCATCAACTGATCGATACCCCAATTACCTTCGGCTTGGCAGATGGATGTAATGCTTAGCAGCAGCAAACTGCCTGTCATAAATTTTATAAATCTCACTAAGTTTAAAAAGTGAGTCGGGATTGATTTGTTCATATTGGTTAATCTATTCATAAATGCCTTAATCGTTTTTATTGCGTGATTTTTCATTTAAAGAAGGCGGCACGGATTGCCAATAATCGAAAAAGTTAAACCAGTTGTAAGGTGCTAAACGCGTGAAACGGTTTAACAGTTCTGTGTAACGCAAAATCGCCGCATCTACCATTTGACTGCGCTGGCCTTTGGGAATATCGGAAAAATCAGCCAAAGTTTCAAAATGCACCTGATAACGATTACCGCCCATATACAAGCCCGCCATAAACACCACAGGACGGCGAAGTAAAGCTGCCATACGAAACGGGCCGATCGGCAACGCTGCATTAGCACCTAATAAATTAATTTCAGTCATTGGTTCGTCGCCCAATGTGCGGTCGGATAACATTCCAACCAACATACCCTCACTTAAGCGCTCCTGCACTTGCAGCATAGAATCGATATGACCCAAAGGAATAACGTCCATGGATGCTTCTGGGTTGATAGCGGAGAGCATGCCATTGATTTTTTGTGCATTATCTTGATGCATGACCATCGCCACACGCAAGCCCGGCACTTGCCGTCCAATTGCGCGCATCACCTCAAAACTGCCCAGATGCGCACCCATTAAAAACACGCCTTCACCTGCTTGAATCAATGGGAGGATATTTTCTTTGCCCTGTATATCAATGTCGAACAAATCATAGCGGCGATTGATCAGATAAATACGGTCATGGATAGTAGCAGCGAAATAAAAGAAATGTCGATATAAATCAAGCCAAGTTGCTGGACGTCCCAGTACGCGCGGCAAATATCCAAGTGACGCGCGGCGACTATCTGGAGCAAATAATACAAAATACAGCGCGATGAGGTGCAAGACCGAACGCGCGATTCTTCGACCTAATCTTAGCGATATCCAAGTCATGATTCGCAGCATCAGTTCATTACTGCGCTCTTTACGCTTTAACCAGACAGCGGGTTTTATAGACTTATGCTTTAAAGATTGTGATTTTGCAGCTATGGATTCTAAAGTGGCAGATTTTAAGTCTTCTGAAATAGCGTCCAGCTTTTTTGTAGGTTTTGACATGTTAAGTTTGCTGGGTTGGCTGAATGGTAACTAGGTTGCCAACCACAATTTGACGATTTGCTTCAACCACCTGAAACTTTATGCTTCCGTTAGCTAGTTGCTCATATTCAATCGCTACTGTTTCATTCGGCTTTAAGGGACTTAAAAATTTGATGGAACTGATTTGCAAAGCCGTTTCTTTTAAACCAGTGCCGGTAGTAATCGCATGCAAAACTTCATCCAATAGCACCACGCCAGGCATAATCGGCGTGCCTGGAAAATGTCCTGCAAAGGCAGGATGGTCAGCAGATATATTCAATTGTGTTTGTTTTTTCATCTGTCTTTTAGCCTTGGGTGCAGCTCAAATCCTTATGGGTTGCCGCAGAATCAGCAGATTCTGCAAAAAGGCGTTTCATTGCTTCACGTGGTAATTTTCCTGTGCTGTTACGTGGTAAGCATTCCACAAATAATAATGGTCTGGGCAAAAAAACAGGATCAATTTTCAGGCGCAGCGCTTTCAATAAACCGGCAGCAGTTAAACTTGGCGCAACGACGCATGCGCTTAAGCGCGTGACATGGTCGTGCGAATGTTCATCCGGCATAAAAAAAGCACCGTCAATCACACCGTCAATCGCGTTTAAATGATGATTAAGATTGGCTAACGAACTGCGCTTGCCAGCGATATTAATCAAATCCTGTGTGCGCCCATGCAACAAAAAATGGTCAGCGTGCGTTGTTTCAATCAAGTCATTCAATACTGCGGCAGTTTCTACATGGCCACCTTCTGCCCACATTTGTTCGCCACGTTGAGTCAATCGCACTTGTGGCAACAAATGCCATACCTCGCTGTGCGTTGTTCTGCGTGTGGCAATCTGCCCGGTTTCTGTACTGCCATAAATCTCTATTAAGGGCGTTTTTAACGTTTTTTCTAATTTGAGCGCCAGCGATACCGACAAAGGCGCGGTCGCAGATAATATCAGCGTTAATTCCGCTAGATTCAGTTCAGCATCCAGCAGCAGGCGCAAATGTAGTGGGGTAGAAACCAACATGCGCGGCGCAGGTATTGTTTCAATTTCACTGGCAATGTCTGCGGCATAAAATGGCTGAGAGCTACTTAACGCGTTGCTAGTTTGCAAAGGTAATAATACTGTCGACTCTAATCCATACATATGTTGCGGTGGAATAGTGCCGACAATATTGTAATTATCCTCTG
>JAZKEJ010000070.1:0-1223 GCA_040387095.1 Pseudomonadota bacterium
CGGAACCGAAGCCGCTTAATAGTAAAAAGATCCGTTATATCAGGGATTTATTGAGTCGCAAGCGACAGCTCAACGATATGAGAACGCAAGAGTTGAATCGTCAACACAAAGTGCCTGCGATTCTTGCCGCAACACACAAGCGTATGATTAAAGTGCTCGATAAAGAAATCGAGTGGGTCAATACATTATTAGCCAAAGCGGTTAGCGAAGTTACTGAGTGGCAGCGCACCTATGAAATCGTAAGCTCTGCACCTGGTGTAGGCGATGGCGTTGCGTTTACGCTGTTAGGTGAACTGCCGGAGTTGGGCAACCTATCGGCGCGAAAAATTGCAGCACTGTGTGGCTTGGCACCATTCAATCGAGATAGTGGTGCAATGAAAGGTAGACGAAGAATCCAAGGTGGTCGTGCACCGATACGAACAGTGCTTTATATGGCAATGCTAAGTGCAATTCAATGCAACCCGATCATCAAACGTTTTTATCAAAAGTTAGTCGCGCAAGGTAAGCACAAGAAGGTTGCACTTACCGCTTGCATGCGAAAAATGGTGACGATGCTAAATGCCATGGTGCGGGATAATTGTGAATGGCAAGCCAACTAAATTTGCGTTGCAGGTATTGATTTTTTACCACAGTCGCTTGTTAGCCAATTTTTCCGCCTGATGATTTAATTTTAGAAAGCATATAGTCTTTTGCTTCTTCTGGAATACCATTCAATGGAATTGTAGAGAACTGGGCTTTTGAATATAAAAATAGCCACATATTTTTGAAAACCCATACTTCTGAAACCGTGCCCCATCTTATAGATTGAGTTCCAAGACTAGAAGAAAACGAAAGTTCTTCTTCGGAAATGTTGATAGAAACTTCTGGTGCGGTCATTGCCCTAAATTTCCCTATGCTTCTTTTGTAATGCACAAAATAAATAAGTGTTATAAAGGAAATAGAAAATATTAGTACAGCGCCAAGTGCCCATACCTGCCAATCTGACACTTTCACAAATAAAAGAAAACCGAACAAAATACTAAGAATAAACAATACGACAAAAAATGTTATGCCCACCGTACGCCACCAAAAGTGGAATACAGCTTGACGAATTAAAGCCTCTGTATAATTTAATACTAATTTATATTTCATAATTGCTTTGGCTAACGCCGAGCTAAGCGGCAGTTTCTAAGTTGTAGTTTTGTGGAATACTTTTGCGCAGCAAAACCACAAAACTGCGACTT
>JAZKEJ010000071.1:0-2625 GCA_040387095.1 Pseudomonadota bacterium
ATATGTTAAATGGATTATAGTGATTATATATATCTGTAATATAGATATATATAATCGGGATATATAAAATAGCGAATGAAATATAGTTTAAGACAGCTAGAGATTTTTGTAGCCATTAGTCGCACCGCTAACGTGTCACGCGCGGCGGAGGAATTATCGCTGTCACAATCCGCCACCAGCACTGCTCTGGGCGAGTTTGAAAAGCAATTTGATTTGCAATTGTTTGATCGAGTCAGTAAATCATTGCGCATTAATGAAATTGGTCAGCAATTATTGCCGCGCGCTGTAGAGTTGCTGGATAGAGCCAAAGAAATAGAGGCGCTGTTGCAGGGCAACACTAGTTTCGGCCACATGAAAATTGGCGCAACGCTCACGGTGGGCAATTACCTTGTGACCATATTGGTTGCGCGATTTTTGCAGGCACATCCCGAAAGTCGTATTCAGCTACAAGTACAAAATACCAGCGCCATCGTGCAACAAATTGCTAACCACGAGTTGGATTTAGGCCTGATTGAGGGCGATTGTGATCATCCCGATATAGAAGTACAGCCTTGGATTGCTGATGAACTGGTGGTTTTTAGTGCACCCGATCATCCATTAGCTAAGTTGCGCAAAGTCACCATTGAGCAGTTATTGTTAGAGCCGTGGATTTTGCGCGAAAAAGGTTCCGGCACGCGAGAAACGTTTAACCGTGCTTTTCACAATTATAATGCTCGATTAAATATTCGGCTTGAGCTTGAACACACCGAAGCGATTAAACGCGCGGTAGAATCTGGTTTAGGTATTGGCTGCATTTCTCGCTTGGCGCTAAAAGATGCATTTCGGCGCGGTAGTTTGGTGCCACTTATCACACCGCAATTGAGTTTGAACCGATATTTTTACTTTTTATGGCACAAACAGAAATATCAAACCATTGGCATGCGCGAATTTTTGGCGTTATGCAGACAACTGACCGCAGGTGCTGAAAGAAGCGATTTGGTTAACCTGCCGGAAGTTGCTTAAATATAAATAACAAACAACATAAAAAATAAAAGATATAAAACAAGGAAATGTCATGCAGCGTGATGTAATGAATTATGACGTATTGATTGTGGGCGCTGGTCCGGCAGGCTTGGCGTCGGCGATTCGGCTTAAACAATTAGCACAAAAAACTGGTCAGGAATTAAGCGTCTGCGTGCTAGAAAAGGGCGCTGAAGTGGGTGCGCATATTCTTTCTGGGGCAGTAATCGATCCAATTGCCTTGAATGAATTAATCCCAAATTGGCGAGAATTAGGCGCGCCGCTTAATACGCCAGTCGATGATGATGAGTTTTTAATCTTAAGCCAGACAAAATCCTGGACGGTTCCACACCGGTTATTGCCGCCTTTAATGAGTAACAAAGGCAACTATATCGCCAGCCTTGGCGATATTTGCCGCTGGTTGGGTGTACAAGCCGAAGCTTTAGGTGTTGAGATATACGCTGGATTTTCTGCGCAAGAAATGCTGTATGACGACAGCCAACAAGTGATCGGTATTATCACTGGCGATATGGGGCGAGATGAAAACGGCGAGCCAACGGCGCAATTTGTGCAAGGCATCGAAATTCGCGCGCCTTATACATTGATTGCAGAAGGCACTCGCGGTTCATTGACGCGTCAATTGGAGGCGCGCTTCAATCTGCGTCAATATGCCTCGCCGCAAAAATATGGTTTGGGTTTTAAAGAAGTATGGCGCGTTTCCGCGGAACAGCACCAACCGGGCTTGGTGCAACACAGCCTTGGCTGGCCGCTCAATGCCGATACTGGCGGCGGTTCTTTTATTTATCATTATGGCGAGCAATTGGTTTCAATCGGCTTTGTGGTGCACTTGGATTACAAAAATCCACATTTATCTTTATTTGATGAATTCCAGCGTTTTAAAACGCACCCCAAAATCAAGGCTTTATTGCAAGGTGGTAAGCGCTTAAGTTATGGTGCAAGAGCGATTAACGAAGGCGGTTTGCAATCATTGCCCGAGCTAATCTTTCCCGGTGGCGCGTTAATCGGATGCAGCGCGGGCATGGTCAATGTGCCGCGCATCAAAGGCAGCCATAACGCAATGAAATCGGGCAAGTTGGCGGCTGAAGCAGTTTTTGAGGCTTTTAACCGCACGGATTCAAATGGTGCAAGGGAAAGCCTATTAGTGGCTTATCCACAAGCATTGCGCAAATCCTGGGTCTGGCAGGATTTACATGCTGTACGCAATGTAAAGCCGTGGTTATCCAGATTAGGCAGCTGGGGCGGCATGTTACTTGGCGGCTTTGAAATGTGGCTGGCCGCATTCAAACTAACTGCGCCTTGGACGCTGCACCACCAAATAGCTGATCACGACAGTCTTAGGCCAGCAAATGAAATGCCAATGATTAATTACCCAAAACCAGATGGCGTATTTAGTTTTGATAAGCTGAATTCTATTAGTTTGAGTAATATCGCACACGATGCCAACCAGCCATGCCATTTGCATTTACTGGATAAAAGCGTGCCAATTCGCATTAATCTGCCCAGATTTGATGCGCCAGAACAACGTTATTGCCCGGCAGGTGTGTATGAAATTATTCAAAAAGACAATGCGCCGCATCTGCAAATTAACGCGCAAAATTGTATCCA
>JAZKEJ010000071.1:2725-33167 GCA_040387095.1 Pseudomonadota bacterium
ATACCTTTTTTGCGCAGCTTTTCAACGACTTCTCGATTTTCTTCTGCAACCACAAAAGGAATATTATTTTCGATCAAGGCGTCAGCAATTCTTTTGCCCACTCTGCCATAGCCCACCAAAACAACTTGCCCTTCTAAATATTTACGCTCGGTACTCATGGGTAATTCTGAAAAAGGATCTGAGCGTTTTTCAAAATGCTGCGCCAGCTCTGAAAAGCTAAGCACCCATTTTTTAAATGGCGTAATCATCGAGAATAAAAGTGGATTCATGGCAATTGAAATTAAAGCGCCAGCTAAAATCAGGCTCATCCCTTGTGTTGGTAAAATACCCAATGCGACGCCCAATCCAGCCACAATAAATGAAAACTCACCAATCTGTGACAAACTTGCCGCTACCGTTAACGCGGTATTAAGCGGATAACGTAATGCCAATGTAATGATCATAGCCGCAATCGATTTGCCCAGCACAATAACCGCAACCACTGCTAATACGCTCAATGGTTGTTGTACTAAGATGGCTGGTTCAAATAACATGCCAACCGACACAAAAAACAGCACGGCAAATGCATCGCGAAGTGGCAGTGACTCTTCAGCAGCCCGGTGACTGAACTCAGATTCCCTCATGACCATACCTGCGAAAAACGCGCCCAAGGCAAATGAAACGCTAAACAATGAAGAGGCGAGATAAGCGATACCAATCGCAGCAGAAACAATAGCTAAGGTAAATAATTCACGTGAGCCGGTTTTGGCAACATGCCACAGCATCCATGGCAGTAATCGTTTGCCCACTACTAACATCAATACAATAAAAAAAGTGACTTGTAGTAACGTAAAGCCGATGGTTTGCCATAATGGAGTAGAGGTCGTTTCGGTCGACTCCCCACCTAAAATAGTAGCTAGAGGCGGCATTAACACTAACACTAAGACGGTTAATAAATCCTCAACCACCAACCAGCCTACGGCAATTTTGCCATTGATGCTGTCTAATATGCCTCTAGACTCCAGCGCTTTCAGTAGCACCACCGTGCTGGCACATGAAAGTGCCAAACCAAATATGAGTCCTTCACCAAATGTCCAGCCCCACCAGCTTGCTAAGCCCATGCCTAATAATGTGGCGATTGCCATCTGTACGATGGCACCAGGTAGCGCAATGCGTTTAACTGACATTAAATCGTTAATTGAGAAATGTAAACCAACACCAAACATCAGCAACATAACGCCAATTTCAGACAATTGAGATGCAATTGCGACGTCGGCCACAAAGCCAGGTGTTGCCGGACCAAGCAGAATGCCCGCCAGTAAATAGCCGACTAATGCAGGAAGTTTGCAGCGCTCTGCAATAAAGCCAAATACAAGCGCCAGCCCAAAACCTGCGGCGATAGTTGTGATTAATGTAATGCTATGGTCCATATGTGTTCGTCATTAATTATTGTTGTGAGTGCTGATTTTTAAACCAATTTTCTCGTTAGAAAATGATTTAATTTTAATCATTATAATCTAGTAGCGCAGTTACTTTTGTGACAAGCTAAGGCTAAAATTTAACAAAGCGAGCAAACTCAATACACTATATAAACGAGATTGCCATCTTTAAGCTCAATATCATCAGCAATACACCGAATATTTTTTTTAATATTTGAACAGGTAATCGCTGTGTCAATTTTGCGCCCAGCGGCGCAGTAAAAAAGCTGGGAATGGCAACCAGCAATACAGCGGGAAAGTAGATATACCCTAAAGTGTATTGTGTTGTACTGGCATTTGTTGCAATGGTATTTGCCGTATTGCTATTTAAAGTGCCATTGATCAAATAGCCTAATGTTCCGGCAATTGAAATAGCAAAACCAAGCGCCGCAGATGTGCCGATGGCTTTTCTGATATCAATGCCTCGCCACGCTAGATAAGGCACGGTTAACGAGCCGCCAGCAATTGAAACCAATGCCGATATCCCACCAATTCCTAATGTGACGAATCGCAGTTCAGTTTGATGAATTGACTGTTTGTTAAAGGTAGTTTGTTTGCTATTGAACATTTGAATGGATACATAGGCCATAAAAACCGCAAAGAATATGGCTAATACTTTTGAGCTTAAATAAGCGACTAAAAAAGTAGCAGAAAATGTACCGATAACCATGCCAATAGACATGGTTTTTGCAAGCGGCCAGATTACTGCATCATTTTGATGGTGTGACCACATGCTTGAAAATGAAGTGAATGCAATGCAAGCCATAGAAGTGCCAAGCGCAATGTGCATAATGCTATCTTTAGGAAAGCCCTGATAGATAAAAATAGAAGTGAGCACTGGCACCAAAATACCACCACCGCCGATACCCAATAAACCTGCCATCACGCCAACAAACATGCCCAGCAATATAAAGCCAATGATCAATTCAACACCCACTTGTTTACCTTTATTATTTAAACGCAACCAAAAGCCATATCATATAGGACTTGCTAATGAGGCTGACTAAAACGTAGCTATACATAATTTGAACTTAGTGGGCATTCGATTTTCTACAAGGTAGTAAACCATTTTTAGATAGAGGATATTGAATGCGTCATTACCCGATCAATTTTGCCATTGCATCATTTGTATTAGCAACCTCAGTTCATGCGGCTGAAATCTCGGTCAAAGCAGGCTTGTGGGAAATCACCACTACTTCCAACCTAATCAATTTAGCATCACAAATTCCGCCAGAACAATTGGAAAACATTAACGTGTTGGCGAAGGAATATGGATTTGAGATGCCAGAAATTCAAAATGGCGCTGCAAAATCCAATGCGTGCATTACACAGGAAATGGCGAATCAGAAGATATTGCCCAGTAATTTTCAAGGTCAAGCGGGTTGCACCGTCAATAATGCTAAACGCAATGGTAATGACTATCGCATGGAGTATGTGTGCAAAAACGAACAGCTAGATGGCAGTGGCGTGGCAGAAGCTACTTTTACCAACTCAGATACTTTTACCGGGCACAGTACGTTTAATGGGTCTGTTCAGGGCAATCCTGTGACAGAACAAGCAAATATGAATGGGCGCTGGGTGAGTGCGGATTGTGGCGCTAGCAAGCCAATTCAATAATCGCGGCAGACAATTCGATTAATTTAATGTGTTAAAAATTGTTTAAAAATTAATGCACAATAAAAAAGACCTGGATTGCTCCAAGTCTTTTTTATTATTTGTATAGGGTATTCTAAAACCCTAACAAATATAATGAATTTAAATTTGATTGTATGTGATTTAAAAAAACATTCCAAGTCCAAATCCCACCAGCATTGCAAAAAAACTAGTGATAAAAATTATAACTGCTACAAATATGTTTTCACGCATTAAAATCTCCAGATAATTCCCTAATGCAGGAATCAAAAGTCATTCGGCTTGCTCAACCGAAAGCGATTTTATATTTACTCAAGATTGGTAAACATTAGATAAATACTGAAAAATTAGTAGGAATATTCTGACTATGGGGAAAGGATAAGCGTCAGACTTAACCTGTTTTTACAGGCAGATTTCCACTGCCTGTTTTGGAGTTGAAGTTGGTGTTAAAGGATATGCTTAATTCAAACACACCACTATAGAAATAACCCCCAGCTTATTTAGTGATGGCTTATTGCGTGCATATCTTTTGTTGGATAAACCCTGACTAATAAGATTTTAGGGCCGGACATTTTTTTAACCACAACTTCAAATTGATCAAATTTGATGCGCTGACCTTCTAACGGCAGTTCTGTCAGTTTCCATAAAATTAACCCTGCAACCGTATCTGCATCTTCAGATTCAATGTCAATCCCCAGAGTGCGCTCTAGCGTATTGATGGGCAGAGTTCCTTTGCCTAATAAAGAACCATCATCTAATTTGGTCCATTCGCTTTGAGATTTCTTAAATTCATCGCTGATATCGCCAACTAAAGCGGACAGTAAATTATCCAGTGTGATAAATCCTACTGGCGGCTTATTTCCATAAGCCACGATGGTGAGATGGGGCGCACCTTGCTGTAATTGTCTGAACAATTCTGTGGCAGGCGTTTCAGGCGAGATTGTTTTGATTGGTCTGATTATGCTGGTTAAGTCGACCGATTTACTTTCATGAGTCAAGGCAATGAATAAATCTTTAATGTGAATAATGCCTAAAACTTGTCCTTCACTGCCGATCAGCGGATAACGGCTATAACGATGAGTGGCAATTTTATGCATGTTTTTCTCAAAAGAATCACCTTCAAACAGCACGGTTGCTTCATTAAAAGAATGCATTAAATCAGACACTTCCAGTTCGCGAAAATCAATTGCCTGCGCCAAAACTTTCCATTCAGACGAACTGAAATCCTCATTTGGTCTTGAACTTCTTAAAATAAGTTTTAATTCTTCTGAAGAATATTGGGATTCACTGCCATCTTTTGACTTAAGTTTTAAAGTGCGAATAACGATATTGGAGCTTTTATTCAGCATCCAGATTGCAGGAAACATCAGCCAGTAAAAAGCATATAAAGGCGGTGCGGTCCATAAACTGACTCGCTCTGCCATTCTGATAGCCAGTGTTTTAGGAACTAGCTCGCCAACCACTATATGCAGGTAAGAAATGGTAAAAAAAGCGATGACAAATGCGATGCCATGTATGAATTTAGGATTGGTCACGCCGACATTTAGTAATGCAGGTTCAATTAACGCCGCAAACGCAGGTTCACCAACCCAACCCAAACCAAGCGAAGCCAAGGTGATGCCAAGCTGGCAAGCCGAAAGATATTCGTCTAGCCGGCCGTGCACTTTGGCGAGCATCCGTCCGCGCCAGCCTAAGTTTTTAGCAATCGCTTTTACACGGGTGCTGCGAAGTTTAACCAGTCCAAATTCTGCAGCGACAAAAAAACCATTCAGCAGCACTAAAAGAAAAGCCAAAAAAACTAGAAAAAAGTTTCCGCTCATCGGTTAGATGCCTTTAGGCTGGGTAGTAATAAATTTTTTATAGGCAATTTTGCCGTCGCCACGGTGCAGTACTGAAGAAAAATAAACCATACAAGCAGGAATCAGCTCAGGATATGCAAGGCCTTTAGATGTCACTAAACCACCATCAACGCTGTAAGGATCGTCTAATAAATTACTGATATTAGCAGCGGCTTCAGGTGCTCTTGCGCGAAGTTCTAAACCCAAACTTTGCAGTGACATCTGCAAAGCTTCATAGCTGGCACCAATTTGAATGTTGTTGCAAAAATTTTCCACTTGTTTGCTATCTGCGGCTTTACTGCTGCAACTTGCCAATAGAGGTAAGTAAATGATTAATATAGTTGAAATTGAAACTTTTAAAACTTTATGCATATATGAGTAAGCGAGACAAACTTACCAAGATTATCCCACACATTGTTTATGCAACAGTTGAAACGTTGAGTGAACTTTTAGTTTAGATATTTAGTAATCAATTATTTCCAACAGCAGACAAGCTGGTGAATTCAACGATGTAATAGTCAAACCAATCCTGTGCATGTTGTTTCTGTTTGGCATCAGTGCTGGTATGTAAATTGGCAATCATTTCGCAAGTACCTGCATTTAACTGATCCACATAAGCCTGATAAATAGGATTGGGACTATTTCTAAGCCGCTTAAAAGCTGCTTTAACCAGTTTAGATTTGTCATCTGAGCTTGACGATTGATTTCTTAACTCGCTGGCTATTTGATAAGCATCCTGATTGCGCCTTAATATTTCGTTATAACTAAGTTCAGGATTGATTTGCAACTTGAGCAAATCTTTTTTCAATGTCGCGCGTTGAGATTCGTTTAAGTCACCATAGATTTTTTCCGCCAACGCTTCAATTTTTTCATATCGAACTGCTATTTGTTCTTCAGATGTTTCTTGCCACCATTCAGATTTCCATTTTTGTGTGCGTTTATCCAACTTTTTATGAAAATACTGAAGTTGTTTATCCGTTAATAATGGCGCTATTTCAAGGATCAATGGAATAGATTCAAGCTGCAGTTTGCTGAAATTATCCTTAATACGTTTTGTTAGCTCACACGCTTCATTATGGCTAATCTGCTGTTTGCCAGCGCTAGTTTGCAGATATTTCAGCAGAGCAATATCGATTGGCAGGTGATGCTCACGATGCCAATCATGCAGGCGCTGCAAAGCAGGATCTAATATAGATTTTTGTGCCTTATTGAAGTCAAAATAATCGTCTAACCACCAATTGATTGCTTCTGGAGCGTTGTTATAAGCTGTTTTAACGAATCCACAACTATTCAGTGACATCGTTAGTAAAAGCATTAAAGCATATTGAATTAAACGCATAGGTTTACGACTAGATGCCGGATGAATAGTTTGAATAAACTTTTATTTATCAACAATTGTTTTACCTATAGGGGCAATCGCGATTCCAGCAAGTTTAAGATGCTGGATGCCGAAAGGAATCCCGATAATCGTTACAAAACAAGCAATAGCGGCAAGTAGATGACCAATTGCTAACCAGATACCTGCAATTACAAACCATATTACATTACCGATTGCGCCAAGCGTTCCTGTTCCGATGTCATCTTTTTTATTGATATATTGACGATTCACCGCTTCTTTGCCAAATGGAAAAAAAGCAAATGTGCCAATGACAAAACAAGCTTTGCTCCAAGGTATACAAATAATAGAGACAAAAGCCAATATACCTGCAAGCCACCAACCCAAACCCATTAGCGCGCCGCCGAAAATAAACCACAAAATATTACCTATTAAACTCAAGATATTTCTCCTTGAAAATGATGTCTAGATTTTATTAAACTGCTTATTTAGTCTAAAGCAATAAAACCATTTAGATGCATTTTTTTAATGATGCATGGCTATATGTGCGGTGTCGCACCGAATAAAAATACGCAACTAGATTAGTCTTAATATCAGTTTATTTTCGATTCCATCCGCCCATTTAACGCAATAATTAAGGTAAAAAAACAGTTAAAGTTCATTATGCTTATTTTATTGACCATTTTAATTACTACCGTCAGCATTATTATTCTGATGAATTTTATAACTGCAGAGAAGAAAATTCAGCGGAAACTAGAAGCTCATTACGATATTGCAGATCCACAATTTTCGCGTTCTGTCAGCGCATTACTTGGCCCTCCTTTTATCTCTGGAAATAGTGTGGAAGCCTTTGTTAACGGTAACCAAATTTTCCCGCAAATGCTAGAAGCAATGAAAAACGCCAAAGATACTATTACATTTGAGACCTTTATTTATTGGTCAGGTACCATTGGACAGGAATTTTCAGATACTTTAAGCGAGCGTGCACTTGCTGGAATAAAAGTGCATGTGTTATTGGATTGGCTCGGCAGCGTTAAAATGGAGATAGAGCAGATCGATAAAATGCGTGAAGCGGGTGTGCAAATTCAACGCTATCATAAGCCTCACTGGAGCCATTTAGGCCGATTTAATAATCGTACGCACCGCAAATTATTGATTATTGATGGGCAAACAGGGTTTACTGGCGGTGTCGGAATCGCCGATCAGTGGCGGGGCAATGCAGGAAATCCAAATGAATGGCGTGATTCACATTTTAAAGTCACAGGGCCGGTGGTTGACCAAATGCAGGCGGTATTCATGGATAACTGGATTAAAGCAAAAGGTCAGGTGTTGCATAGTGAGCACTACTTTCCCGAGCTTAAAGCGACCGGAAAATTACAAGCGCAGATGTTCAGTAGCTCACCCAGTGGTGGCGGCGATTCTATGCAGCTCATGTACCTGATGGCAATCACTGCGGCTTCTAAAACAATTGAGTTATCCAGCGCATATTTCGTACCTGATCAGTTAACGATTGAAGCGCTTTTAACCGCAGTAAAACGCGGCGTAAAAATCCGCATTATTACGCCAGGCAAATATATAGATACTGCATTAGTTAGAAAAGCTTCAAAAGCAACTTGGGGTGAATTGCTGAAAGCTAAGATTGAAATCGCTGAATATTTACCGACCATGTATCACTGTAAAATCTTCATTGTGGATTCTTTATTAGTGTCAGTTGGGTCGACTAATTTTGATAATCGCTCTTTTCGTTTAAATGATGAGGCCAATCTGAATGTGCTGGATAAAAAATTTGCCCAGCAGCAAATCAATATTTTTAATGAAGATTGGTTACATTCTCGCCAGATTTCATACAAACAATGGCAAAATAGACCATTAAAAGACAAGTTGCTAGAAAGATTGGCAGCACTTTTTAAATCGCAGCTGTAAATTTCGCGCACTCGCCAAACAATCTAATTGAACAAGTTAAGCTTTGGGCGGTCTGTTCACAGCATAGGTATGTACTGTTGGCAATTGGCACTTGTTTAGTATTAACAGTGCTTGCTAACAATGATTTATACAATGTAAGAATGTTGATAAGGAAGTTACTATGTGACTGATTTGTTTTAAATTCAATGACAATTAAAGTGTAACGTTTTTTGGATTGTGTTCAATCGATGTAAATATTGCAAACATTTATCCATTCATCTAATTTCAACCTGCAAAATCCATATCAAAAATATCTTTTACGTTTATATAGACCAGATTGCTGAATAAACTATGAATAAATTTCGAGCAATATCGTCTTTAATTATTTGTTGTGCGCTTGTTTCGAATGCTTTATTGTTAACAAGTTGTAGTCAATCTGCCAGTGAAGATAAACCACAACCAAAAAATCTACCAGAAGTCGGCGTAGTAACCGTTAAATTACAAGCACAGTCTATTGTGACTGAATTGCCAGGGCGTACTGTGGCGCGCATGATTGCCGAGATAAGGCCGCAAGTCGGGGGCATTATTCAAAAGCGCGCGTTTACAGAAGGTGCTGAGGTAAAAGCGGGTGATTTACTTTATCAAATAGATCCTGCACCTTTTCGCGCCGCTTTTGAGAGCGCACAGGCTAATGTAAAAAAATCCGAAGCTAACCTTATTTCCTTAAGATCTAAAGCCGAGCGTTATGCTGAATTGGTCAAAATTAATGCTGTCAGCAAGCAAGATAATGACGATATTAACGCTTTATTTAAGCAGGGCGAAGCTGACTTGCTGCTGACTTCAGCGGCACTGGAAACAGCGCGCATCAATCTCAATTTTACTCGAATCGTTGCGCCAATTTCTGGGCGAGTCGAAGTGTCTGCAGTAACGCCAGGCGCTTTAGTGACGGCGAATCAAGAGTTGGTATTAACCACTATTCAGCAATTAGATCCAATTTTTGTGGATATCACACAATCCAGTAACGAGCTATTAAGACTCAAGCGTGAGTTTGCCAATGGCAACTTAACCAAAGCAAGTAGTAATGAAGCGCGCATTAAAGTGGTGTTGGAAGACGGCAGTATATATAGCCAAGAAGGCATATTAAAGTTCAGTGGTGTCACTGTTAATCCCACTTCCGGCACGGTAACATTAAGAGCTGTAGTGCCTAACAAAGACAGGCTTTTACTGCCAGGCATGTACGTACGTGCGCGAATTCAAGAGGCGGTAGATGAAGAAGCGATTCTTGTTCCGCAACAGAGCGTTAGCCGTAATGCGCAGGGTGAAGCAACAGTATGGGTTGTTAATGCTGAAGGAGTTGTTGAGTTGCGCACGCTTTCTGCTGACAAATCGGTGGGTAGTCAGTGGTTAGTAAATGAGGGCTTGGTGGCGGGGGATCGAGTAATTGTCGATGGCATGCAGAAAATAAAAATCGGCGACAAAGTTAAACCAATTGAAATTGCAGCATTGAATAATGGTAATACTGCAGTTAACCCAACCAATCCTTAAAGACAACTCATGGCTCGTTTTTTTATCGATCGTCCCATTTTTGCCTGGGTTATATCCATTGTCATTATGCTGGCGGGGGCTGGTTCTATTTATCAGCTGTCTTTAGAACAATATCCGGATATTGCCCCGACCCGCGTCAATATTCGGGCGAATTATACCGGCGCTTCTGCACAAACCATTCAAGATTCAGTGACCCAAGTCATCGAACAATATATTCAAGGTATTGATAACCTGAGCTATATGTCATCAACCAGCAATGCTTCGGGCGGTGCAAACATCTCTTTGACTTTTGATGCGGGAACAGATCCCGACGTGGCGCAAATTCAGGTGCAAAATAAATTACAGCAAGCACTGCCGCGACTGCCGCAAATCGTTCAAAGCCTGGGTGTGACGGTGACTAAAACGGGGCTGGATTATCTGATGATTATCTCGCTTGTTTCAGACAACCCAGAGGTGAAATCAACTGATATTGGAGACTACATTTCCAGCACGCTACTTGATCAAATCAGTCGTGTAGACGGCGTTGGAGAAGTGCAGGCGATTGGATCAGGATACGCGATGCGTATTTGGTTAAATCCAAAAAACCTGCAAAAATACAATCTGATGCCATCCGATATTAACGCCGCTATTCTGGCACAGAATGCTGAGGTATCAGCAGGTCAGTTAGGTGCTTTGCCAGCGGTGAGTGGGCAACAGTTGAATGCAACCATTACAGCAAGAACCAAACTGCAAACGGTTGAAGAGTTTGAAAATGTGGTGCTTAAAACAAGTACCGACGGCGCTATTGTCTATTTGAAAGATGTAGCACGAATTGAGCTGGGCGCGGACAGCTATACGCCGGTGACTTCGTTTAAAGGTCAGGCGTCGGCAGCGATCGGTGTAAAGCTGGCGGAAGGAGCTAATGCACTGGGCACAGCAGAGTCAGTGTTAACCAAACTGGATCAATTAAAAACATTTTTTCCCAATGATTTAAAACTTAAAACCGCAATTGGTTATGACACCACGCCATTTGTGCGCATTTCGATTGAAGAGGTCGTTAAATCGTTAATTGAGGCGATTATTCTAGTCGTGCTCATCATGTATCTGTTTTTGCAGAACTTTCGCGCCACTTTAATTCCCGCCATTGCAGTACCAGTTGTGCTGCTGGGGACTTTTGGTGTGCTGGCAATATTCGGTTATTCGATTAATACTTTGACTATGTTTGGTTTAGTACTGGCTATTGGTCTGTTGGTGGATGATGCGATTGTCGTAGTTGAAAACGTTGAGCGTGTTATGAACGAAGAGGGACTTTCACCCAAAGAAGCAACACGTAAATCGATGGATGAAATTACCGGCGCACTGGTAGGTATTGCGTTGGTTCTATCTGCTGTATTTGTTCCCATGGCATTTTTCGGTGGATCAACAGGGGTTATTTACAGGCAATTTTCTATCACCATTGTTTCTGCCATGCTGTTATCGGTTGTAGTCGCTTTAACGTTGACTCCCGCTTTATGTGCCACATTACTTAAACCTGCCGATCCTTCACATCGACAAAAGCGTGGTTTTTTCGGCTGGTTCAACCGCAGTTTTGATAGCGCTTCTATGCGCTATCAATCTACTGTTGGTGGATTATTAAAGCGTAAATTATTCGCAGCAACTATCTATGGCTTAATTACACTGGTTATGGCGATACTGTACTTTCAGTTGCCCACATCATTTTTGCCCGATGAAGATCAAGGCATACTTTCAGCGCAGGTGCAGTTACCCGTTGGCGCAACCGACACGCGTATGAGTGCGGTGATGAAAGAAGTGGAAAAATATCTGCTGGCAAAACCGGAGATTGAGTCTGTGATTACAATCCGTGGCCAAGGCCAGAATGGAGCTGCCAGTCAAAATGCAGGACGTGCTTTTATTAAGCTGAAGGATTGGAGTGAGCGTGAAGATATCGCCCAAACTGCCCAAGCGCTTTCGCAACAGGCCACACAGGATCTGGCCCACATTCGAGATGCCAAGATTTTTATTGTGCAGCCATCAGCCGTGCGTGGTTTGGGTGCAGCATCCGGATTCACCATGCAGCTTAAGGATTTAGGCGGTTTAGGCCATGAAGCTTTGATCAAAGCACGTGATCAATTTTTGTCATTAGCTGCGCAGGATAGTCGCCTTAATAAAGTACGCAGCGCGGGCTTGGATGACACGCCGCAATTCCGCATTAACATTGATGATAAGAAAGCCGGCGCTTTTGGCCTGACACCAACCGACATCAACAGCACGCTGTCCATGGCGATTGGCGGCAATTATGTCAACGATTTTATTGACCGTGGAAGGGTTAAGAAAGTCTATCTTCAAGCCGATGCACCTTATCGTATGCAGCCTGAAAATATTAATGATTGGTTTGTGAGAAATAATAATAATCAGATGGTGCAATTTTCATCTTTTGCTAATAACAGCTGGACTTTCGGTTCACCGCTTTTAGAGCGTTTCAATGGCGTGTCTTCTGTGGAAATAGTGGGTGAAACCGCCAGCGGCATTAGCTCGGGCGATGCTATGACCGCTGCTGAGGAAATTGCGGGCAAGTTACCAGAAGGCATTGGCTACGAATGGAGCGCGCAATCGTATCAAGAACGGCTTTCTGGTTCACAAGCACCATTGTTGTATGCGATTTCAGTTTTATTTGTGTTTTTATGTTTAGCGGCGCTATACGAAAGCTGGGCGATTCCCTTTTCAGTGCTGTTAATTATTCCATTGGGTATTGTGGGTGCAATTCTGGCAACCACATTACGCGGCATGACAGCCGATGTTTATTTTCAGGTGGGCTTGCTGACAACGGTTGGGCTTGCCGCCAAAAATGCTATTTTAATTGTGGAATTTGCCAAGCATTTACAGGAGCAAGGAAAATCCTTAATAGATGCAACACTCGAAGCGGTACATTTACGTCTGCGCCCGATATTAATGACGTCGTTGGCTTTTATGTTTGGTGTGTTGCCATTAGTGCTCAGTACCGGCGCAGGCGCTGCTAGCCGTCGCGCTATCGGTACTGGAGTATTTGGTGGAATGTTAACCGCTACCATGTTCGGCATTTTTTTCGTGCCACTGTTTTATGTCTTGATACGTGGCGTATTTCCATACCAACATGAAAATATAGCATCAGCTCAAGCAGCAGCAAAAGTAGAAAGTTAACAAATCATGAAAAAACCTTTGATTCTTCTCATGATGATGTTTACTTTATTGCCTGCATGCAGCTTTATTCCAGACTATCTGCGTCCCAAAGCACCAGTGGCAGATTCTTGGCCTGCATCGATTAACGAACAGCAATCACAACAAGCAACAGATGTTGGTTGGCGCGATTTTTTTGTAGATGAAAAATTACGAAAAGTCATTGAATTAGCGCTGAATAATAATCGTGATCTGCGAGTAGCTGCTTTAAATATTGAGAAAGCGCGTGCGCAATATCAAATAAGGTCTGCAGATTTATTTCCAACGGTAAATGCTTCTGGCAATGCAAGCATTCAGAAAAGGGGAGAGAATAGCTCGGGCAACGATAATTTAAGTAATATTACCAATAACGGCGTCATCCAGCAGTCAAATGACTCTGGCGGAGGTATCAGTCGCAATTACCGTGCCGGTGTCAGTTTTAGTAATTATGAGTTGGATTTTTTTGGCCGCATCCGCAGTTTAAATGAGCAGGCTTTGCGATTGTTTTTTGCAACAGAAGAGGCGAGGCGCAGCGCGCACATTGCATTGATTGCAGAAGTGGCAAATGCATGGCTGACCTTGCAGGCAGATGAAGAGCGACTAAAGCTTGCGCAAGACACTTTGCAAAGCCAGCAAGCGTCTTATGATTTAAATAAAAGTCGCTTTGATTTCGGCATAGCAACTGGGCTTGATCTACAACAAGCACGAATCACTGTGGATACCGCTAAACTGGATGTGGCAAGATTCACCAGCCAGATTCAGCAGGATGAAAACGCTTTGGTGCTGCTGATTGGATCAAGCTTGCCCGCTGAGTTGCGTCCAGATCCGCAACTGCAAGCGGCGACTGTTATGGCCGAATTGCCGGCTGGAATCCCATCTGAAGTTTTGCAGCAAAGACCAGATGTATTACAAGCTGAATACAATCTGCAAGCGGCTAATGCCAATATTGGTGCTGCACGTGCGGCTTTTTTCCCCACAATTGCGTTAACAGCTTCAGTTGGATCGGCCAGCACTGAACTTAATCGTTTATTTTCCAGCGGAACAGCTTTTTGGAATTTTGTACCCCAGATAATAGTGCCTATTTTTAATGCAGGCCGAAACCGAGCCAATTTGAAAGCAACTAAAATCGACCGTGATATTACACTTAACCAATATGAAAAAGCGATTCAAGTCGCGTTTAGAGAAGTCGCAGATTCACTAGCCATACGTCAAACGATCACCGAACAATTTGATGCGCAAAGCTCACTTGTGGATGCGTCGAGTGAAAGTTATCGCTTGTCTGAGGCGCGATATAAAAGCGGAATAGATAACTATTTGACGGTGTTAGATTCTCAACGTACTTTGTATGCTGCACAGCAGAATTTAATTGGCTTACGACTGATTGCCTTTAGCAATCAAGTTACTCTGTACAAAGTGCTGGGTGGTGGCTGGAATGAGTTTACCGCCGAAACTAATGGTAATGATGAAGTTGGCACTGAAAATAACGTGCAAACTAAGCAGTAATTAATTACTGCACAGGATTTAATAAACATGGTTGAATTAAAAGCATACTTTAAAAAAATGTGGGCAAAATTAGCTGCAATATATGGCGGCAGCATTATTCTGTTCACGATTTGGATGCTGGGATTGTTTGCCATTATTTGTCTGGCGGTATTTTTGTTTTTCAACTCAGCCGCCCCGACAACGATAACGATTACCTCTGGCGAAGAAGGCAGTATTTTTCAAAAAAATGCGCTGAAATATAAAGCTATTCTGGCAAAAGAGGGAGTCACACTCAATATATTGCCATCAAATGGCTCTATCGATAATCTCAATAAACTGAATGATAAGCGCCTTAAAGTTGACGTTGGCTTTGTGCAAAGTGGTGTAGCTGAAAATATTAAAGTCGACAAACTGATGTCGCTCGGCAGTGTTGCCTATCAGCCGATGATGATTTTTTACCGTGGTGAAAGTAAGAGTTTGATTGCGGATTTTGCTGGTGGAAGATTAAGTGTTGGCGAGCCTGGAAGTGGAACACGCGCTTTGGCGTTAAATATACTGAAGCAAAATGGCATTTTGCCAGGCGGCAATACACAACTAATTGAAAAGCCAAGCATCAATCCCGTAGAAGACTTATTACAGGATAAGATTGATGCCATATTTGTGATGGGGGATTCTATTTCAGTAGAGTTGATTAAAAACTTGGTTAAAACGCCAGGCATTAACATCTTTAATTTTGATCAGGCAGAGGGTTACACCAGGCGCATTAAATATTTACATAAATTGGTCTTACCTGAAGGCTCAATTGATTTGGGTAAAAATATTCCAGTCAATGATTTAAATTTAATTGCACCTGGGGTTGAATTAATCGCGCGTGATACGTTACATCCAGCTTTATCTGATTTGCTTTTAGATGTAGTAAGCGAAGTGCATAGCCCGGCCAGCTTATTTGTAAAAGGCGGAGTATTTCCTAATTTAAACACGCTGGAATACCATATCAGCCCAGACGCTACGCGCTATTATAAATCCGGTAAAAGCTTTCTATATCGGGATTTTCCGTTTTGGATGGCCAGTTTCATTAATAGAATGCTGGTAGTTTTGGTGCCACTGCTGCTGATATTAATCCCAGCAATAAAATTAGCACCCAGTATTTATCGCTGGAAAATTCAACTATCCATTTACCCATTTTATAAAGCGCTGCTTGAGCTTGAGAAAGACGCGTTTGGATCAACACCGGACGTGAGTAAGCGCCAAGAGATAATGGATAATCTAGATAAACTGGAAGCAAAGTTAAGCAAAATAAAAATACCCGCAGCATTTGCAGATATGTTTTACGGCTTGCGCGGGCATATTAATTTTGTACGTACCAGGCTGTTGGCGGATCAAATTTCTGATGCGGTTGAATGATAATAAATAGATTAATCATCTTTATGATTAATCTAGCAACCTCACTTACATTGGGCAATAACTTTATTTTGTGCGTGCAAATCGGTAAAGCTAGGCGTTGGCAGATTGGGCGCAGGACTGATTGCTGTTGAGGTAAATACAACAAAATATTAATAAACTGAAATAATAAAATAGGCACCTTTTTACAATTGACCGCATATGTAAATGCTTATTTTTTTGATTGGATATAGGCATATAATCATTTAATAATAGGTTGATAAATGTCCGCTATCAGCCTAATTAAACCGCTATATCATGTGTCAAAGTAGTTCAGGAGCTTATCTGGATATGAATACACTACCCTCTACCAAAGGTATTTTGTTCGATTTGGATGGTGTACTTTACATCGGATCGCAAGCCGTTAAAGGCGCTACTGAAGCTGTGGGACAAATTCAGGCTAGTGGGATTAAATGCCGCTTTGTTACCAACACCAGCACCTTGTCATTGGTATCGCTACAGCAAAAAATCAATGCCTTAGGTTTTACAATCCCATCCAACCAGATCATCAGCGCACCTCAAGCCACCTATCTATATTTAAAGCGTCAGCAAAATCCTGTTTGCCGTCTGTTGCTGGCTGAAGATGTGAAGAATGACTTTAATGAATTCAGTCAGCCTGGCAAACAGATCAACTACATTGTGATAGGCGATATTGGCGAAAAATGGTCCTACGCATTGTTAAACCAAGTCTTTAATGACTTAATGCAAGGGGCAAAACTGATCGCTATTCATAAAAACCGATTCTGGCAAACTGAACACGGTTTACAAATGGATATAGGTGGTTTTATTGATGCCTTGGAATATGCCAGCGGTGTCAAGGCGATGATTATTGGTAAGCCTTCAGCTGATTTTTTTCAAATCGCTTTAGATGATATGGGGCTACAAGCTTCTGAAGCTGCAATCATAGGCGATGATATTGATGCGGATGTAGGCGGAGGCCAGCAAGTTGGCTTAAAAGGCATTTTGGTTAAAACCGGTAAATACCGGCAGAATTACGCAGAGGCATCTGCTATCAAACCGAATGTAATCATCGATTCGATAGCAGATTTACCTAAAATACTGGGCTTGTAAATTAAATAAAGCTAGTATCTTGGCGACCCGGTTTTTTACTATCTAGTCCCAGTTCTAAATTTTGTCGCTTCTTCCCAACCGCTGGTTGCATTACCAGTGCTGTAAGAATGCGCACCAGCCCCTGCCAAATGTCCTTTATCGACAATCAAATATTCTTCACGTATAGCGCCTCCTTCAAACCAGCATTCCAGAATTTCACGCGTACCTGCGGCATAACGTGCTTGCGCACTCAGGCTGGTGCCAGAAATATGTGGGGTCATGCCATGGTTAAGCATAGTACGCCAGATATGGTTTTGCGGAGCAGGTTGTGGGAACCACACATCACCTGCATAACCCGCCAATTGACCGCTTTCCAGCGCACGTGCAATTGCATCTCGGTCGCAAATCTTGCCGCGCGCAGTGTTGATGATATAAGCGCCGCGTTTCATTTTAGCAATCAACTTTTCATCAAACATATGCTCGGTTTCTGGGTGTAACGGGCAATTAATGGTGACAACATCACATACTTTGACCATAGACTCAACATCCTTGTGAAAAGTCAGGCTAAGTTCTTTTTCAGTATCGGCTGGCAAGCGATATCTATCTGTGTAATGTAATTTCACATCAAACGCTTTTAGTCTTCTCAGCACGGCTAAACCAATGCGACCAGCTGCCACGGTTCCGACCTCCATGCCTTCAATGTCATAAGAGCGCTGCACACAATCGGCAATATTCCAGCCGCCTTTAATCACCCATTGATACGAAGGAATGTAGTTGCGCACTAAGCTTAGAATCATCATCACCACATGTTCAGAAACGCTGATGCTATTGCTATAGCTCACTTCAGCCACCGTGATGCCGCGCTTGATGGCAGCTTGCAGGTCGATATGGTCTGAGCCGATGCCTGCAGTAATCGCTAGTTTAAGTTTTGCTGCTTTGGCTAAACGTTCTGGTGTCAGGTAGGCTGGCCAAAAAGGCTGCGATATGATGATATCGGCATCTGGCAGCTCTTTTTCAAATCGAGAGTCAGGGCCATCCTTGTCAGAGGTCACGACCAATCGGTGACCAAGCGATTCAATGAATTTGCGCAACCCCAGTTCGCCAGATACACTGCCAAGCAACTGCCCTGGTTTGAAGTCTATGGACCTCGGGGTGGGGAGTGTCTGGCCATCGGGGTAAGATTTAATTGTCGGTACACTGTCACGTGCATAGGATTGCGGATAGCCAGTGACCGGATCATCGTAGAGTACACAAAGTACTTTAGTCATTTCAGTCTCCTTTGCTTAATTGTGTTTCCGGTAGTTTTTTCAACGCAAAGTACCAGTCTTTAAGCTCATACTCCTTGTTTTCTGCCCGTTGATTCGCATCTCCCATCGTCACTGGCGCGGGAACAATCACTTCTTTGCCGTATTGCCAATTAGCAGGGCATGCCACTTTATTGGCATCTACGATTTGCAGAGCATCCACTACGCGCATGATTTCGTCAAAATTACGCCCTACGTTCATTGGGTAATAAATCATGGCACGCAGAATGCGCTTAGGATCAATGAAAAATACACATCGCACTGTCGCTGTATTACTGCTAGGTTCATGGATCATGCCATAAAGTCGCGAAATTTTTTGATCCAGGTCGGCAATAACAGGGAAGTTGATGTCGACATTGAATTTTTCCTGAATATTGCGCATCCAGGCAATATGGCTGTAGATGCTATCGACTGAGCAGCCCAGCAAAGCCACATGTTTTTGTTCAAACTCGTTTTGCAGCTTTGCAAACGCTACAAGCTCAGTTGTGCAAACCGGGGTGAAATCGGCCGGGTGTGAAAATAGAATGACCCATTTATTTTGAGCCCATTCTGATAATCGGATCATACCCATGGTAGTTTGCGCTTCAAAATCAGGCACAGCAGCGTTCAGTTCTAGCTTGGCAGGGATGGTTTCAACTGATATGGTATTCATAATAAGCCTCCTCGCACCTGTAACTCTATGCATCAGGGCTGTGAACATCTCATTTGCAAAGAACGAAGGCGCACACATAAAAAACACTCTAAAACACTCTAAAACACTCTAAAACACTCTAAAACACTCTAAAACACTCTCTAGTGTGAAAACTACGACAATTTTCCACAAAAAAAGTTTGAGTTTTTAACGCTGTTGCAATCATTTTCAACATAAATAAATCTTTAGAAAACACGTGGCCTGCATTATTAATAATGCGACATTTTCTTCACTAATTAGGACAAAAAATCGGCACTTTTATGCGTATAAAGTGTCTCACTATTGCGGCAAAACATGATTCAATTTTGGACTTAACTTTCAAAAAAGGAGAACAAAAATGGCAGTTATTGACCGTGTACTGGTAGGAGAAGCACTCGTTATCGAAGATCGTGCCGATGGTCATGGTTTGGATTTGCTGAATGTCGCTCATATCGACCTGATCATGGGACCGCGCGGAAGCTACGCAGAACAAGCTTTTTGTCGTGCACTGACGGACCAGAAAGATGGTGCAAATGGCTTGCTGGCAATTACAGCGCCTAATATGATGACTAAGCCCGCAACTGTGATGTTTAACAAAGTCACCATTAAAAATGGCAAACAGGCGTTACAGATGTTTGGTCCGGCACAGCGTGGCGTATCCATGGCGGTAATGGACAGTGTGGCTGATGGCACGATTCCCAAAGAAGAAGCGGAAAATGTCTTTATTTGTGTGGGTGTATTTATAGATCGCAAAGCCGATGACGATAAACGCGTACAGGAATGGAACTATCAAGCGACTAAGCAGGCAATCAAGAATGCTGTTGCACAAGAGCCAAGAGTAGACACTGTTTTGAAAAAGTACAAAGAAACAGTCCACCCATTCCAAGCCAAATAAGGCGTTTTTTAAAAACAGGCCTAATGGCTAGCTAATATTTGCAAAAGCAATGACGCATATCGCAGCAGTTAGCGAAAGGTTATTTCTTTATCTGAGTTATCCCTGCTTTACTCAGCAAAATTAGAATAATATTTATAAAACCCATCTGACTATATTTGCAGTTTCACCTTGGCTTCTAATCCGTTCAATCAGATATTCAAGTCAGTAGAAGACTTGGGTGATTGCGAAAGTCTAGAACTGTAATGCGTTACGCGCATTTAGCAGCTGATAATCTTTCCGCTTTTATGGATAAAGTATGTTCTTAAGGACCCTTGGTGGCGCTGGCTAAGATACAAACGTCAAAGCCAGAAATGACCAAGGGCTAGCATAAGCTAACCCTTGGTTTATTTGGTACGCCTTAGTTAAAAATTCTGGCAATGCAAAACGAAATGTCAATACTTTGAAATCTTGGCAGGCTTTGTAAACCAGTGCCGATTCAATTCGACATTATTACAAGTCGTTAATCAATTATTTAGTTGTACCACCAGAGCCTGTGCCAGCCCCACTTGTGGCATTTCCTGTACCAGAATTGTCAGTTTCAGTACCACCAGTTCCTGTGCCAGCACCACTCCTAGCATCACCTGTACCAGAAACATTAGCATCACTATTACCAGTACTACTATTAGGTGTTGTCGCTGCACATCCTACGCAAAACACAAAAGTCATTAACGCCAAAATTTTCCATGCTTTAAAATTTTCCATGATTAAGTTCCTTTAATTTATTAAAATAATTTTACTCAAACAGATTATTCTAAAATGTTTGCTTTGTATGTGCGATGCAACACATTATTGAATTTCGAAGTTTTAATTATTGCTGAGATTCATCATCTTTTAATTTAAAAAAGGGCTGAAACCAATAAGTAATCAGCATTTTTTAATTTATGATGCGCTCAAGCTGATGAAGTTGGGCACTGGGTTGGGATTGTGTTGCTTCCTTGGCTGGCTAATCGATTCAGACCAAAATGAAAACTGGAGTTGTATTGCATTTATAGGCAGCTTTCGGCCCTAAGCAGACTTCCGGTGATTAGTCCATATCTCAATTAAACAGACGCATAATTGACTTGTTTCAGCTTAGTTTGCGCTATCTAAAAAGTATAGAAATCACGAGACTTAATAGGTTGTAAAAGTTGTTTTTTGGTAAATTGGTAGTAACTAATTTAAATTATTTATTAACATATATTAAATAAATAGGTTATATCCATATCGAATCACACGTGATCATTCAAGGCGACTTATAAAGGATTTTCTAGGTTCCTTAGTTTATAAATAAAAATATTTAATCAGATGCTTAGTTTGAATTTTAGCAATGTTAAATTAATCTTATCTGCAAGGCCAAATTAATTTTTCAATAAGTTATTCAATTTTCCTCGGTGGATTTTAGGAATGCTGAAGATAAATATTCTTAAAACGGTAGCTCGTATTTTTAACAATTCTTATCTACGAATTCACTAGCTCACGAAAAATTTAAAGTTATTACGTCCATCGTTTTTTGCTTTATACATTGCGTGATCCGCATTACTTATCAGCATTTCAACAGTCCTAGCATTTTCGGGTAAAAGGGATATACCAATGCTGGCCGAGATGAATACTTTTCTGCCGAAAATAATAAATGGTTTTGCTAGCTGATTTAAAATTTTATTAGCTAACCTTTTAACATGTTTTTGTTCTTTAAAGTCAGTTAATATCGCAGTAAATTCATCCCCACCTAAACGAGCTACCGTATCATTTTGCCGCACACAAGACTTTATCCACGTTGCCGCTTGTTTTAATAACTCATCTCCTGCATCGTGACCATGCGTATCGTTGATTGTTTTAAAATTATCTAAATCAATAAATAAAAGTGCAGCCATATTTCCTGTACGTTCAGAAAGTAGCACCTGTTGCTCTAAACGATTTCGAAAAAGGCTCCGATTGGGTAACTCTGTCAGATGGTCATAGTTAGCTTTGTGCCATACAGCATTTTCATTAAATTTCCGTTCGGTGATATCTCGCTCAGTTCCTGCTATTGCTTCAACTTCTCCGCCGGGATCAATGATTGGCGTTAAAATATATTCATAAAACAAAATATTGTTTATGTCTATTTCATATCTAATTTCACCGCGTACTGCTACTTTGTCACGAATGACTTTTTTGACCGCTTGTTCTACTTCCAACACTTCAATTAAGCCTAATTCGATAATACTTTTCCCAATCATCTTTTCTGGTTCTTTACCGCATTGTTCAGCCATGGCTTTGTTGGCATATAAGAATTTTGCATCCAAATCTAGAATATAATTATGATCAGGGGACGACAATAAAATCGTTTCAAACAACCTGATATTTCGTTCTTTCTCATTTGCATAAACATTCACGGATTCAGCTAGCGTTTGATCCACACTCTCATTGAAGCGCGTCATTTCATAAAGATCTGATAAATTTGCTGCTTCAGGTTTCTTTTCCCACAATCGCAATACGCTCGCTCTCAGTGACCTAAATTCTGAAACTAATTCTTGAATAGTAAATCCTGAATTCAATCGGTCAAGTGCATGTTGGCCCGCAGTATCATCAATTAACTTTGAATGGTGAGAAGGATTTTTAGAGGATCCCTTTGATTTATTTAATTCCTGTTTAACAGTTTGTGAAGCCTTTAAATCATTTACCATGGATTGAAGCATCGCTTTAGCATGATCTCGTAAATCAACTTTTGACAGGTGCTTTCCCTGATTTAAGCTACATGCATAATCCTCCCATTCTTGAAGAATGGATTCCATATTTTCTATAATAAAATCACCAAGGCTCATATTTTTCAAATTCTTAATGTAATCAAATTTTGTAAATTGTTCATCAATGCATGATAGTTCATCATATTGATCATTTTGATTATTTTATTTTGGACAGGGCCCGCTTATGCTTTCTGGCACAATTTGAATTGTGGATACTTCATTAAATTACTGTCGCGGTTAAAAAATCAAAATTAAATTTAAATACTAATGCATGCCGTTATAGGGAATTTCCTACACATAATTCGGAAATTACCTCTTAATCAATCATTTCAAAAGGCTTTAAATAGAACTTCGATATTTAATAAAAGGTTTAAATTATGTCTACAACTCATGGTACCGCTAGCCACACATCAGGTTCAATGCAAGAGAAAGAAAATAAAGATACTAAAAAATCGAAATCTTCTCCTAAAAGCGAAAAAGATCAAAAGAAAGAAAATGTTTCGGAAAATGCTAAAAAAATGTCTGATTCAAAAAAATCTTAATATAATTATTAGTAATTGAAGAAGAAGAGAATTGATTATTCTTTTCTTCTTTTTATAAAGAATCACTCTTGTTATTCATATTGTAAAAGAAATTCTACCCTACAGATCTCGATCTATTCCTTGTATGCCAAAGTTAATGCAACAATGCTTTCCAAATAAATGATGGTCTCATTTCATCTCTCTATGATCAAAATGGCTTAATTAAATATTTGACCAAATAATTCCAGATAACTAATTATTATTTATCTTGTAATAAAGCGATTAACTAACTTCACGCAGTAGAAATTCCAATTTTTCTAAACAGGTTGTGAGAGTCGCGGAAAGTTTTTCCTTAAATTTATCGAATCCGAGAAATATTAAAAGTAAAAAAACTACTTTAATTAATCCCCTCAAAACCTCAGACAAAAATGTAGTAATGTTCTGAATTGAAGTTAACGTATTTTCATTTAGTGTATTCAACATAAGTCCTCCTATAATTTTTTAAATAACAAAAAAACTTCATTGATTTTTTGTTATGAAAGTAAATTTAGTGCATTTCGTATTTCATGTGAGTTTATTGGTCTTACTAGACGCTTAATTCAAATCCTTCATTCATAATAACTACAGCAGGCCAATGCTTACACCAAAATGTCTGCCCAAAAGTTCGACCTTTACCATTCAACTTTTATATGCTTGATATCTAGTCTATATGCAAGTTCAGCGAAAATCATCTCTTGAGTGGCTTGACAATACAAACACCACTCAGTCCCAAACTCTAATAATACAAAGCCAGGAAGCAACATAATTTCTTCGTATGAAATTTCATGGGTGATAATTACATCCTACTTTTTTTTCGATTCTAGAAGTTCGGCTTTGCGCGCAATAATTTCCATGCCAATCTTTTCTAAATCCATTTTTGACTTTTTGGCTTTAGGAAACATTTCGCCTTCTTCTTCTTTTACATGATGCTGTACATACTCTGACATCACTTTAATTTTGGCGTCAAACATCTCCCCGTCAGGTTCTTTTCCCTCTACTTGTGCGATTAAATCTTTTAAGGTGTTATGTTCTACTGTAGCTTCAGGAACAAGTTCAGTGTCATTCAAAGCCTGTTTGAATTGTGGATAAAACACATCTTCTTCCACTTGAGCATGAATTGTGAGCTCTTTACAAATTTTATTGACCAAATCTTTCTTGTCTGATTTGTCAATAGATTCTTCATATTTCTTAAATAAAACACTGACCACTTGATGATCAGCTTCTAACAAAGAAATTGCGTTGTTATGTTTAATGTCAGATAGAGTTTGCATAATGTTCTCCTGAAAAAATATTAGTTTTTTTACGGTTTAAATAACCATAATTGTTTTACAAGATTGCCTCAAGCAGACCTTTTTGTAAGTGCGTTAACACACGTTTAGTAAAGATAAAGTTTGATTGCATACATCTGTTAGGTAACAGACAAAGCATTTCCATTTATCAGAATAAAGTTAACTCTCAAACGGGCGAATGCAATGTTCGGAACCCATTTTTTGTATCTAGGAGAGAAGTATGAATTACGTTACAGGCTTATTTAAAGATAAAGATAGTGCTGAAAATGCTTACAGATTAGCATCACAGTCAGGATATAGTGATGATGAAATTAATGTCGTTATGTCAGAAGATACTAAAGAAAAATACTATGGCAAACATGCTACGCTTGAAACTGAAGTTGGTAGCAAAGTAGCCGAAGGTGCTGCTATTGGTGGTGCTGTAGGTAGCGCAGTAGGCGCAACCTTGGCTGCAATTGCAGCTATTGGTACTACCTTGGCATTTCCTGGATTAGGTTTAGTGGTTGCCGGCCCTTTGGCAGCTGCTATTGCTGGAGCAGGTGCGGGTGGAGTAGCTGCAGGACTTGTTGGGGCTTTAATTGGTTGGGGAATTCCTGAAGACAGACTAAAAGAGTATGAACAAGAAGTAAAAGATGGGGCGGTGTTAATTGGTGTAAACCCACGTTCAGATGAAGATCGCATTCGTTTTGAAGATAATTGGAACTCGCCACAAAACCACATAAATACATAGTATTCATGCAATTAGCTCTTCTTTTTGATGAGCTAGTTATTAAGTTTAATGAATGATGTCACTGTGGAAATGTAGTTTTAATCTAGCAAATGTTTATTTATGGTGTTTTCGCCAAACAAGATTTAACAGCGGCTTAACGCTTGTTCCATGAACCAAAATAGATATGGTGATAACAATTAAAGTCAGTTGTATGAGGTCTTGCGCCAATGATTCTGCAATGCCGTGCTGAATGGCATACATCAAGTAATAAATCGACCCAATTCCACGAACGCCAAACCATCCTATAATGCCGCGAACTCGCCAGGTCGTTTTGGTACCAATTAACCCGATCACTACGCTCAATGGACGTGCCAATAAAATAATAAATGCAGCAAGGCTAAGTGTGCGCCAATTCCAGTAATCGAATGCCAACATGCCGCCAACTAAAAGAACCAACATTAATTCTGAAAGCCTTTCTAGATGTTCTTTAAATATTAATGCCTCTGCACTGACAATCTTTGGTAGGTTTGGAGACGATTTATTAACCGAATTAACTGGATCAGCAAAATCTGTTTCATATTGTTCTGATTTTACACCAACTGTAAGTGCAAGCCTTATCTCGGTATTTCTTAGGGCAACCGCTGCAATAAACACCGCTATAAAACCCCATGCATTCAGGAGTAGGCTCAACCCATAAACCATCCCAATCAGTCCTAAAGCAACCAAATCATCCAGTACATCATGTTCTTTGTGCTGACCTCGTAACTTCCATACGACTTTACCAACTAGAACACCACCGGCAATGCCTATTAAAACAGCTGCAACAGTTGCCCATAACACATCGATTAGAACCCACTGCCAACCAAAATCTCCTAATTCATGTAAGCCTAGCAAACCTAAACCAAGCATGACGAATGGAAAAGCCGTGCCATCATTCATACCGGCTTCAGATGTTAATGTGAATCTAAGCTGATCTTTGTCTCCTGGATATCGAGACTGGGTGTCAGTTGCGAGAACAGGATCTGTAGGCGCTAGAATTGCACCAAGCAATATACCCGCACCCAATGGCAAATCTAGCAAGAAATAGGAAAATGCCGCTATCAACGCTGCCGTTATCACCATCGATAATGAAGCAAGCCGCAACGAAGGTCGCCATTTAGCTAAATTGATGGGTACTGGCATTTTGACCCCCGCACAAAATAGCGAGATCAGCACTGCTATTTCAGTGAGCACTTCAAGTAAAGCAGATTGCTTGATTGGATCGAAATAGAAAAAACCTAATACTGAAGGCCCTAATAAAAAGCCGATGACGAGGTAAACAATGGCAGAGGTGAATGGCAGCTTTTTTAGAGAAGTCGTGCTCAGTCCTTTGATCAACATCAGGAGTCCGATGAGAAGAAACCAATATGCAACAGCCATCTTTATCCTAAAGTATCAATGTAGCCAAGTGAGTAATAAAATCAAGTAAACTGACTTTATTATAAGTTATGGAGCTTAAAAAATGTCAATGGAACTAAGTTGTCTAGCATGGTCAGTTTTACTCGGTTTAATTCACATCATCGCAGCTGCGAACGCCAGAACCTTGGAACTTGGTGTCAAATGGAACATGAGTGCCAGGGATGGTGATCCTGCAAAATTGAGTCCGCTAACAGGACGATTACTGAGAGCCCAATCTAACTTCTTTGAAACATTTCCACTGTTTGCAGCTTCGATATTAATGGTTGTACTCACCGATAGCTTAAGCGTTTACAGTTATTGGGGCGCAGTTCTATATTTAGGCGCTCGAAATATATACCTACCTCTTTATGCATTCGGAATATCTGTGATTCGAAGCCTCATATGGCTAGTTTCGATTGGTGGACTGTTAATGGTGTTGCTACCAATGATGTTTTAGTAATTTTGGGCCTTTGATAGTCCAAATGCCTAGTCGCCACCACTACAACGTTTATGTCATTGAGTTATCAAAAGACGTGCTCTATGAAGCCAAATTTAAGAAGTGCAACCCTAGCTACTTGACTGGAAAGCCTTGCGTCTATGTCGGCATGACTGGGTTGGATCCTGATGTCCGATTTGACAAACACAAAGCAGGAATTCAGTCCAATCGATATGCTAAGCAGTATGGGCTACGCTTACTTCCTGATCTCTATGAAGGTTTTAATCCGCTAACCTATGATGAAGCAATCAAGCTGGAAATTGAGATTGGTATTGATTTAAGAAGTGCAGGCTTTGGGGTATGGCAAGCTTAGGTGTCGTGGTAGACACGATAAGTATGAATTGCGGTCAAACACAATGCAAGCCAAGCCATACCTTCAAAAAATGCTGCCAGCACATCACTCAAATAGTGAGCCCCTAAATACAGACGGCTCAACGCGACAATAACTATCATCGCAAACGCTATTAGAATAATGAACGCGGTCTTAATCCTTGTTCGGGTCTTCGAAATTAGTAGCACTGCTAACATTCCGTAGAAAAGCGTAGTGGCAGCAACATGTCCGCTTGGAAAACTGTATGTGGTCAGCATGGTTAAGGGTTGTTCAAAAATTGGGCGAGCTCGCTGAAATACTTGCTTAACCAGTAAATTGAGCACCATTCCTCCTGGCACAACGAGCAGCAAGGTTAATACGTCATACCACCGCTTTTTCTGGATTAGATAACATGCCATTAGTGCTACCATGAAACTGATGGTGATCGGATCATGCAAGTGCGTCAGAATCAGCAAATATTGTGTCAGTATCGGCGTGCTGTGAACATGCAACCAATGGGCAATATGAGCATCGACAATCGTGAACGCATCGCCGTTTACAACATTTATGGCAATAATGCCGAATAGGATTATCGAGCTTAACAGCACAGTGGCTGCTAGTATCAAACGTAGACCGAGAAAACGCGGCATTAACAAAATCCAATTACTGCTTTGTTTAATTGGTAAAATATCCAAAGCGAAGTCAGCATAAAATTAAGACAGCTCCACTAATGTAGTTTTGGCGATAACGAATCGTGAGGATGCTACATCGAAATCCATACGATCAACTTTGCAGGCATGAGGCAATTCAGCTGAGTCATAGTGAATAAGATTCACGGAATTTGGATGACCCTCACGCACCCGATTGGATATGGCGGTACCAGCGGAGACTGTCCATATCAGTCGTGGCAAATCCTGCAGACTCTCTCTCAGGTTACGCACGTAGGCCAAGTGAATGTGACCGCTTAAAATCAAGTCGGCGCCTGCCTTAGCCCATGCTTGGATTGCCTGTTTGTGACCATGAAGTAAATTCTCGCGATCACTATCACGTTCTACGAATACTGGCTGGTGAACTACCACAATACGCAATTGATTTGGCAGCGCACGGTGCAATTGCTGGGACACACAGTCAATTTGCTGTGCAGATACTTCACCATCTTTATGACGCCAAGGGCGTGTGGTATTGATACCAATTACAAGCAAGTCTTCACTGGAAAATTGCGGCTCAAGCTCAGGTCCAAATGCACCGCGGTAGTTACCATATGGATTAAAGAAACGGGAGGCAAGATTAAACAGAGGTATATCATGATTGCCAGGTATGATTAGCTTTACTGGTGCTGCCAGAGCATCAAGAAAACGACGGGCTGATTCAAACTGACCACGCCGCGCTCTTTGAGTTATATCGCCCGACAGAATTGCGACGTCGGGTTGCAGTTCTTGAGCCAATCGCAACAGAGCAGCACCCACATCTTGACGCTCCGTCCCAAAATGAGGATCAGAAAAATGAAGAACTTTACTCATTTTTCTAACCCTACTGATGGAGGCATTATTAGACGTAAAGGCTGCGGCCCGACGCGAAAAACAAATGGAGACTTCATCTTTGAAACTTCTCCATCCGTCGCTACTTTGAAATGTTTACGATGGTGAGAAAGCGGCTCAACAATCAGTTTGTGGCAGGAGAAATGCGTCACATTTGGGGAATTGCTTAGTAGCCTAAATAACCCACGAAATGCAACTAATACACGTTGAAAGGCAGTCATCGGTGATAATGCGATAATAGCAAGCTGTCCATTTTCAACGCTTCGAGCTTCATTATTTAGGCCCACATCATCTAGCTGTAGCTGATTATTCCCTACAAAGATTGTTGATGCCCGTACTACTTCTTTCCCGCTTTCATGCTTTCCAGCATCATTTTCAATTCTTAACAGCATTTTGATATCTAACTTTAGTAAAGAGATCAGTCCTGCCCATCTTGCCATTATGCGGCTACGTCCATGCTCTTGTTTGAATTTTTCTCGATCCTCAAGTAATTGCGGATAAAGACCCAAACTTGCGTTTACCAGAAAAACTTGGTCGTTAAGTAGCCCTACCTGCACTGGACGTTCATATCCTACGCGCACACTTTTAATCAATACTTCTGCCGCAGCAATTACATCTTGCGGTATTTCATTATCACGTGCAAAGTAATTGAATGTACCTAGTGGTAGTACGCCAAAAGGCAGGTCTGCAGCCAGGGCTTCCTGTGCTATATAGCGAATTGTGCCATCTCCGCCAGCTGCGACTACAGCACCGTTTTTGGAAGCCGCTTGAGCGATTGCTTGCTTTGTCATTGCAGACATATCATCTGGTCTACAGCAAATAAAAAACTCATGAGGCTGGCTTGCATCGTTAAACAATTTGGCCAGTTCAGTTGTAACTGAAGTAGCATTTTTATCACCAGAACCAGCATTAATGACGATATATAACTTATAGCCAGCATTTTGCTTGTCTGCGTTGATTGTAAGCTGCGATGATGACTTAGTTACTAGCTTAGGGTTGTTAATTTTTTTCAACTTTACATTTAACCTTAGACTTTTTTATTTTCTCATTTTAACGTTGGCTAAGCTCATCATTCACACTTATTAATATATATTACAGGATAGTTTGACATAGCTAGTTGTTTATCAGATTACACAGTGTGTGATGCACTGCTTATATTCAGATGAATAATGAATTGTGTTGCTAAAATTATTATTTAATGGGGGAAAGTAAAAATGGATGTAATAGTTAATCTAATAGTTTATTTAGTGGTGTTTGGTTTGATTTGGTGGTTAGTTGGCATGCTACCTTTGCCTGCTCCAGTGGCGCAAATAGTACGAGTATTGTTTATCATTTTATTGATAGCGATCATTTTGTCTGCTTTTGGAATTCTACCTGGGGGCTACTTACCAAGCTTAAAATTCTAATTCAGCTTAAACTGCTATAGGACTTGAGCCATCATTGGGTTAGGTCCTATAATATTTTAGTGCCTTTTAATTATTGTTAAAAGCTTCCCAAAAACTTTCAAATTCATAACTCTAAATTTTTTAGTTTGCAACTTGGCCGTTTGAAGCAGTTAAGCCTCCATCTACAGGTAAGTAACACAGGTTATAAAAGATGCGTCAGGACTTGCTAGGAAAGCGATTGCGGCTGCAATTTCT
>JAZKEJ010000072.1:0-1998 GCA_040387095.1 Pseudomonadota bacterium
GATTCGACTAGCTACGCCACCGCGGATGATTTTGATTGATTAAGTGTCGTTGGCGATTTAAGCGCGATAAATTAATTCTGTAATAATAATTTCGTTAATCATTACAACTCCCCATATTAATGCGTCAAATTCAGGCTCAATTCACCTAGAAAAACCCAGGGCTAGGCTTAACGGCTAATGTCTTGTCATTTTATTCACATTATTCTTGTTTATATTCATCAATCGTAATCATGACTTTAAATTTATTAAAGTTTTGCTAGTTAAAACATTTAAATGTTTGGCTATTTCTGTAATTCAGCATTAAGGCTATAAAAATGAAATCACCCCCACTAAAGGCTAGCGCATTAGTCATTATGTTAGCTATAGCGGCGCAAGCGGTTTATGCAGAAGATGCCGCCGATTGGATATCGGATGGCCAGGCCGCTTTGGCAAAAGCGAAACAACTTCAACCAAATGCCAACAAGGCTAAAAACATCATCCTGTTTGTAGGCGACGGCATGGGCGTTTCAACCGTGACAGCTGCGCGTATTTTTGAAGGCCAAATAAGAGGCATAGATGGCGAGCGTAATTTGCTGTCGTTTGAAAAATTGCCGTATGTTGCCATGTCCAAAACCTATTCTGCCAATCAGCAAACAGCGGATTCTGCACCAACCATGACGGCGATTGTGACCGGCGTTAAAACCAATGATGGCGTGCTTTCTGTGGATCAATCGGTTAAAAATGGCGATAGTGATAACGCGCTGATTCAAGCCAATCGCTTGACGACTATTCTGGAGCTGGCCGAAGCAAAAGGCCTTTCTACCGGCGTGGTTTCAACAGCGCGTATTACGCATGCTACGCCAGCGGCCACTTATGCGCATACTTCCACCCGCGACTGGGAAACCAAAACAGCGACAGTGCCTGCTGCAGGCGTAAACGATATTGCTGCACAGGCGATTGATAATTTTGGAGCAGGCGGCGTTGGCAATGGTATCGAAGTGCTTTTAGGCGGTGGCCGTACCAAGTTTTTACCCAACACCGTAAATGACCCGGAAGATGCAGGCAGAAAAGGCGAGCGCAGTGATGGCCGCGATTTAATCGCTGAATTTCAAAGCAAATTTGGTGCTGATTTCGTGTGGAATAAAGCACAATTCGATGCATTTGACCCGGCTTCTAATCCAAAGCGTTTGCTTGGTTTGTTTGAGCGTTCGCATATGGAATTTGAACATGACCGCGCAGCGGATACGGGTAAAGAGCCTAGTTTGGCGGAGATGACCAGCAAAGCGATCGATGTGCTGAAAAGAAATCCAAAAGGTTATTTTCTAATGGTGGAAGCGGGCCGCATTGACCACGGCCACCATGCGGGTAATGCTTACCGCGCTTTATCAGACACGGTTGCTTTGAGCGATGCTGTTAAAAAAGCGCTTGAGAAAGTGAATTTAAGCGATACTTTAGTGATTGTGACCGCTGACCATAGCCATACCATGACGATGGCCGGCTACCCGGTACGCGGTAATCCAGTATTGGGCAAAGTGGTGAATCCAGGTGAAACGGCATTTGCTTTGGCTGAAGACGGTAAACCTTACACGACCATTTCGTACGCCAACGGTAAAGGCCATCATGATGGAGTGCCGGGTGAAATGGTATATAGCTTGCCTACGGCGCCAGGCCGTGCAGATATGACAAATATCGATACGGCAGATCCGGATTTTCACCAGGAGGCCCTAGTGCCAGCAGGCGCTGAAACCCACGCGGCGGAGGACGTGCAAATTTTTGCCGGTGGCCCTCAAGCGCACCTATTTCATGGCGTGCAGGAGCAGAGCTATATTTTTTACGTGATGAAAGATGCGTTTGGTTTTTAGTAGATGATAAAGAGTGAATCAATATAGACAATAGAAGCAATCTTG
The DNA here is from genome assembly GCA_040387095.1 of Pseudomonadota bacterium. Classification (GTDB taxonomy): domain Bacteria; phylum Pseudomonadota; class Gammaproteobacteria; order Burkholderiales; family Methylophilaceae; genus Methylotenera_A. The sequence goes on from JAZKEJ010000072.1 coordinate 1,887, forward strand.
CCAAAAGCGGCAATAAAAAAGCCCGCTTTGGCGAGCTATTTTATTGCATGAAACAAGCCGGCAATACTAAAAATTATGCGTTACTTGCATGCTTAAGATATCTACACTTCCA
>JAZKEJ010000073.1:0-13314 GCA_040387095.1 Pseudomonadota bacterium
ACATTGCCAGCGCGACGTGCACGGCGGCTCGCACCCGTACCTTTAACGTCACGTTTGACTGCATTAATTTCGATACTCATTTTATTGCTCCTAATTTTGCTGTCTTTTAAATCAACAGCGGTACTGCACTAAAACTACACACCGCGACCAGTGTGTAGACTAAACTTTATTTGCTCATCATTGATTCAATGATGAGTTTTAATCCATAAATAAGGAAGAAACAGATTCTTCCTGGCTGATACGTTTAATCGTCTCTGCCAACAATCCCGCAGCACTTAGCTGGCGAATTTTTGTGCAACTAGCCGATGTCGGGCTTAATTTAATCGTATTGGTCACGACTAATTCATCCAGATCTGAATTCATAATGCGCTCAACCGCTGAACCCGATAATACCGGGTGCGTGGCGTAGGCCAATACACGTTTGGCGCCTTGCTTTTTCAGCGCGGCAGCGGCTTCACATAATGTATTGGCGGTATCAACCATGTCATCCATAATCACGCAGGTACGGTCAGCAACTTCACCAATAATATTCATCACCTTAGCCACATTGGCTTTTGGACGGCGTTTATCGATAATGGCTAAATCAGAATTAAGCTGTTTAGCACATGCGCGCGCACGAACCACACCACCAACATCAGGTGAAACCACCACTAAATCTTCATAATTCTGCTTCAGCAAATCATCCAGCAAAATCGGCGTGGCGTAAATATTGTCTACCGGAATATCAAAGAAACCTTGAATCTGGTCAGAGTGCAGATCCATGGTCAACAAACGGTTCACGCCAACGCTAGTGAGCATATTAGCCACTACTTTTGCGGTAATCGCTACGCGTGCGCTACGCGGACGGCGATCCTGGCGCGAATAACCCAAATAGGGAATCGCAGCGGTAATGCGGCCAGCCGAAGAACGGCGCAAGGCATCAACCATTACCATGACTTCCATCAAAGTGTCATTGGTGGGGTGGCTGGTGGATTGCAACACGAATACATCTTTACCGCGCACATTCTCAAGCAGCTCAAGCATGACTTCGCCATCGCTAAAACGGCCAACATCTGCGCGGCCTAGTTCGATACCTAAATGCTGTGCAACTTGCTGTGCAAGCTCTGGATTGGCATTGCCTGTAAACACCATCATATTGCCGTTACTCAAAATGCCGCCCCTTGTGTTTAGTTCCTAAGGTGTTTAATTCTTAAGTGCTTAATTTCTAATGTTTAGTTATTTTTTTAGCTTTTTGTGATGTTTGCTTATGATCATTAAGCCAAACATGAGCTAATTTAACAAAAAATAAAAGCGTGTAAATCACATAATCTACACGCTTGCTATTCTAATCGATGCAGATTGACAAATCTGCATACTAAATATTGGCTGAGGAGGAAGGACTCGAACCTTCGGATGCTGGGATCAAAACCCAGTGCCTTAACCAACTTGGCGACTCCCCAATAAACTTAATCAACTGTTTAATTCAGTTTTCTGAATTAAACTTCAATGCTTACATCCTTTATCAAATCAATATGTGGATGTTTTTTTAAGCCTTTGGCAATAAAACCTTTAGTATCTGCAGGTTTATTTGCTAAAAGTTGTTCCGCAATTTGTTTTGAATTTACCGCTAAAAATACAGATGCACCCGATCCACTCATTCTCGCTTCGCCGTGAGGCTTTAACCAGTTAAGGGTAGCTGCAACTGCAGGAAAATCTTCACACACTATCTTTTCAAGGTCGTTTCTAAAAAGATTAGAATTTGCACCGCTTGAAAAGTCCGCTATTTTCAATGGTTTCGTGTCTCTTGTCAATCGCGGATGTGCAAAAATTTGTGCAGTTGATACATGTTGTTCCGGAGTTAATACAAGATAGTAGCGATCTTGTTCGGATTCAGGCAGATTTACAGGAAATAAAATCTCTCCAACACTCTCTGCCCATGCGGTTTGTCCGAAAATAAACACTGGTACATCGGCGCCTAGAGTGAGACCAATCTGCATAAGTTGTGAGCGGCTTAGTTGTAGTTGCCACAAATGATTTAGTGCCATTAAAACAGTTGCTGCATCCGAGCTGCCGCCACCCAAGCCGCCGCCCATGGGGATGCGTTTTTCAACCAGAATTTCTGCGCCTTGTTTACAGCCCGTGGCAACTTGCAGTGCATGCGCAGCCCGTACACATAAATCATTTGATTCTGACAGATTAGTAATCGTATTTAGTCGCTTAATTTCACTTGTATTGGTAATTTTAAGTTGGATGCTGTCGTAAAAATCGAGCAGTTGAAATACGCTTTGCAATGTGTGGTAGCCATCTGCGCGACGGCCAGTGATATGCAAGAATAAGTTAATTTTGGCTGGGGCTAAAAAAGTTTGAAAGTCGTGCATCATGATTCAGTTAAGGGCAATCCACTATTAAAACGCTCTAATTAGTAATTTCAATCCAGTTTTCTACTAATAATTTCAGGTTAACTTTTTCACTTTTTAATACAATTTTATTGGGAAGAAATACACCTTGGATTTCTGTATAGTTTTCATAGCTGATATCCCAGCCATCTTGTTTTAAAGTGAGTAAGCGGCCATTTTCATCCCAAGTGCTGGCATCAATATGACTTTTTGTTGGCTTTCCTAACGCCCAGTCACTTAAGCCTAGCAATGGCAGCTTAAAGCCTAATGTGTTCTCTGTTAAGCTTTCCGCATCAGGTGCGCTAACGCTACGGTTATCTTGTGTGATAAGTGTAACGCCGCTAGCTGTCTTGCTAATGTTGGCCACTTTGCCGCCAACTGGCGAATAAACGTCAACATTGTCACTATTGAATGTGTGTTGCCAATCGACTCCGCCAGAGAAACCCTTTTTCTCGGTAACTACGCCTAGACGACCCTTAAGTGAAAAACTTTTAATCTGGGCCAACTCAGCGAGATGCTGCTGATAAATGGCTATGGGCGTGGGTGATTGTGTTATCGGTGATTGAGATGTGGTTGCGCAGGCATTCAGCAATAACAAGCCCGCGGCAACCATTATGTGGCGATGAAAAAACAAACTTAATTCTTTAAAATAATTTCAGTTAAGCTTATAAATAATTAAGAGTTAAATTTCTTGGCGGTAGCAACCAATAAATCATTTGCAGGATGTTCTTTAAGGGCCAATCCCCACACTTTTTTTGCTTCTTCCTGCAAGCCTTGTTTCCATAACACTTCACCTAAATGAGCAGCAATTTCTGGATCGGCTTGCATGTTGTAAGCTTTGCGCAAGTTTTCTACGGCAAGCGTTAAATTGCCTAAACGATAATGCACCCAACCCAAACTATCCAGCATGTAGTGATCGTCTGGTTGTAATTTAAGCGCGGTTTCAATTAGCGATTTTGCTTCTTGTAGCTTGATATTGCGATCAGCGAAAGAATAACCCAGCGCATTGTAAGCTGCCGCATGGTCTGGCTTGACTAAAATAACCCTGCGCAGCTGGGTTTCCATCAAATCTAGCTTGCCAATACGTTCAGCTGCCATGGCGTAATCGTAAAGCAGCTCAGTAGAATTGGGTAAATTCTTGACGGCTTTTTCCATCAAGTCGAACGATTCCTGATTACGTTTAGCTTGACCTAACATATTGGCCTGCGTTTGAATGATAATGACTTGTTGCTCTGGCGACAGCCCGTCAACTTCATCTAACATCGCAATGGCGGCATCCACATTTTTTGTACGTGCAATTACATTGGCAGCAGAAAGTCTACCTTCTAGATAACGCTCACTGGTGGTTGATATTTTGTCATACCAAGTTAAGGCTTGCGCATCATTTTTCTGGCGCTCACTACTACGACCTAAGTAAATATATAACTGTTCTGGTTCTTTAAAACCATTGGCGATTGATTGTTCAAAATATTTATCTGCACCTTTGTAATCATCAGATTCGAGGGAAAGCAGCCCAACCACAGCACTGATTTCTGGGCTACCTTTTGCAGCATCGATTAATTTGACGAACTCTGGTTTCGCTTCTGCATGACGTTTTTGGTTCACCAATAATTTGGCATAAGACATACGTACATCATTTGCATTCGGATGCTGTTTTAAAAAGTCCTGATAAAATGTAACGGCTTTCTCAGGCGACTCTTTAAATAACAATTGCCCCTGCATTAACGCCGCTACTTCCCAGCCTGGGCGCAATTTTTCTGCATTGGCTAGTGCTGCTTTTGCTACTGCGGGCTTGTCCGCAATTAATGCTGCCTGCGCAATGGCAAATTGTGCCTCTGATAATTTGGGGTAAGGTGCGGCTAGTTCTTGAACGGATTGTAAAACTTCATTTTTATCTTTTTGATTCGCCAATAATGTGTTCAAGTATAAGAAGCCATTTGCACGCGTATCTGGCTTGGCCAAAAGTTTTTGAATGTGTGGTTTGGCTTGCTTAAAGTTACCGCTGGCAACTAATAACTGGCTAGAAGCTTGTTGCGCTTCAATTGAGTTTGGATCTAATTCCACCCACAAAGTGGATGCCTGTAACGCAATAGCAGGCTGGTTTGCAAAGGCAGCAACGCGTGCAGCCCGTTCTGCTAACCGCGCATCGCGTGTTTGTTTAGCTAAATCTAAAAATAATTGGCTGGCTAATGTGGCATCTCCGCGCTGGCCAGCAATTTCCCCTAACAGATATTTGTATACAAACTCTGGCGTTGCGCTGGTAATTTTAGCTTCAGCAGTTGTTGGACGAATTGATTCTGCATGTGCAGATGACATGCTGAATGAAGCAGTTGAGAGCAGGATTGCAATGGCTATTTTTTTAATTTTGGGCATTATTTTGAGTTTCCAATTACTTTCAATTTAACTTGATTTAAATGACATTCATTTGTTATTTATGTTTAGTCCGTGACAGTTAATGCAAGTTCATCCATAATTAAAGGTTAAGCAATATTTCGTTTGTATTTAATTAAGACTATAACTTTTTGCTTGAAACTAATCTAGCAGTTTTGTTTCCTATGGCAATCAGTTTAAGCAATGACAAGACAATCATAATGAACAATTTAACAGTAGAAGCGATAGAGCTTACCCGACTCTATGGCGGTCGCGAGGCAGTCAGTAATGTCAGTTTTAATCTTACCCAAGGACAGGTTCTCGGTTTTTTAGGACCAAACGGCGCGGGTAAATCCACCACCATGAAAATGCTGACAGGCAATCTGGCGCCTAGCGCTGGTTCTGTAAAAATCTGTGGTATCGACATGATAGAAAATCCCAAAGAAGCCAAAGCGTTAATCGGCTACTTGCCTGAGATGCGTCCGCTGTATAAAGAATTTACCGTAGATGAGTACTTAACCATTGCTGCGCGTTTGCATAAAGTGGCAAGCCGCAATATTAAAAAAGCAGTGGATAGCGCTAAAGAACGTTGTGGCTTAACGCACATGAGCAAGCGCTTGATTGAGAATTTATCCAATGGCTACCAGCAGCGCGTAGGCATTGCACAAGCAATTATTCATAATCCTATGGTGGTGATTTTGGATGAGCCAACCGTTGGCTTAGACCCGATTCAAATCCGTGATATTCGTACCTTAATCCGAGAAATTGGCACGGATCACAGCGTTATTCTTTCTACCCATATTTTGCCAGAAGTGGAAATGGTGTGCGATCACGTACAGATTATTGACAAAGGCAAGCTGGTATTTAACGGCGGAATTGATGTATTAAAACGCCAACGTGTCGGCAACAAATTGCTGATTGGTTTTAATAACGCTCCAGCGCCAGCTGATTTATTGCAAATCGCCGGGGTAACCGAGGCCGAATCTTTGGAAAATCAAATGGTACGTGTCCGTTTTGCAGAGAATGCAGCCCCGCATGAAGCTATCGTGCAGGCGGCGGTTAAAAACGGCTGGGGCTTGTATCAAATCGCGCCGGATCAAACCAGCTTAGAAGACGTATTCGTACAATTAACTTATCAAGAAGCGGCGCCAGCCGAAGTCAACGTATAAGCAGTAGCGATAGCTTAAAGGAAAATCCATGATTTTAAATGTGGCAAGAAAAGAACTGAAAAGCGTATTCGCATCACCCATGGGCTGGATTATTCTGGCCTTATTGATGTTTGCATTTGGTACTTATTTTTTAAATGGGGTTAACGATTATTTTGAAGTGATGTCTGGTGCTATTCGCCCTGCAGAGCGTTATGGCGTTACCCAGTTTGTTGGTCAAACTGTGTATGGTTTGGCTTCATTTATTATGCTGTTTGCGGTGCCATTACTTTCAATGCGCTTAATCTCTGAAGAGCGTCGTAGCCAAACGCTGCCGTTTTTATTTAGTGCGCCATTATCCTTAACTGAAATCGTATTGGGCAAGTTTGTGGGTCTGGTGGCTTTTTTAAGCATTTTAATTGTGTATATCGCGCTCATGTTAGCCACACTGAATATTTGGTCTGAAATCGATTTCGGTTACATTTTAGCCAACTCTTTCGGACTGTTTTTGCTAGTAGCTAGTTTTTCTGCGCTGGGTTTGTATTTCTCCAGTTTAACTTCGCAGCCAGTTGTGGCGGCCATTTTGAGCTTTATCGCATTATTTGCGTTAATGATTTTAGACCGATTTTTTGCAGGTGATCCTAGTAATACCATGGCGCAATTATCACTAATGAAGCATTTTCAGTCATTTGCAGGTGGCTTGATTGACACTGCGGATATTGCTTACTTTGTTTTATTTATCGCTACTTTTTTAATATTAACGATTCGCCGTTTAGATGCAGACCGGTTAAGAGGCTAATTGGACTTTTTGTATGAAAATTAATCGCAATTTACGTATTCAAATGCTGGCACAAAGCTGGCTTTTTGTGGTGTTATTCATTTTGTTGGTCATCTTGATTGGCTACTTAACTAACCAATATCGCTATGCCAAAGATATTACTCAAGCCAATCGCAATATTTTGACGCAAGGCAGTGTCAATATTTTGAAGCAGATGGAAGAGCCTATCAATATTACTGTTTATGCTACTAATGATGATGCCAATCGTGGCGATACCTTTCGCAAAGGCATGATTGATTTTGTGGCGCGTTATCAGCGTGAGAAAAAAAATGTCACGCTCAAATTCATTAACCCTTCTGAAGAGCCAAAATTAGCGCAAGAGGCTGGCGTTAAACAAGACGGCGAAACGATTGTTGAATTTAATAAGCGCACGGAACATATCAATCCGCCATTTGCCGAGCAGGAAATGACCAACTTATTGGTGCGCTTGTCTCGTACCAACACGCAACCGGTTATGTTCTTGGATGGGCATGGCGAACGCCATTTACAAGGCATTAAAAATCACGACATCGGTGAGTTTGGTAAGCAGTTAGAATCAAAAGGGTTTAAATTTGCCAATCCTGATTTAACTATTGCACAAGCGGTTCCGGCTAATGGCGCGATGCTGGTCATTGCCAGTCCGCAAGTGGATGTGAGTGAAATTGAAGCCAAGAAGATTAAAGCTTACATAGAATCTGGCGGTAATTTATTGTGGTTGCTAGACGACAATAATTTGCGTGGTATGAAAGAAGTGGCAGATTATTTAGGCTTTACCGTTTCACCGGGCATTGCGGTGGATATGACTGCTGCGCAATATGGCGCAGATGCTAAAGTGGCGTTTGCATCATCATATGGCGATCATGCTATTACGCGTAATTTCCAGTTAAGAACGCTATTTCCTGAAGCGCATGAAATTGATGCACAAGCTTCGGACGAGTTTGGCTGGAAAGTGGGGCGTTTGGTGGAAGTAGCGCCTAATGGTTGGTTAGAGTCGGAGCTAATTAAAGCAGGCGTGAATAACAAAAAGGTAGTGTTTGATCAAAATACGGACAAGCGCGGCCCCATCAATATTGGCGTGGCATTAGAGCGCATTTATGGAAAAAAAGGCCAACGTGTCGTGGTCATGGGTAATGCTAATTTCTTATCTAACACGTTTATTACAAACGGCGGCAATTTGGATTTTGGTCTTAATATTGTGAATTGGCTTGCCGGTGACGACAAATTAATAACGATACAGCCGATGCCGTTAAAAGATATCAATGTCACTATTCCTAATGATGACCAAGGCCGAATGGTTGCATGGACAGTATTTCATAGTTTCCAATACTTTATACCGCTTGCATTTTTTGTGGCAGGCTTCTGGCTATGGTGGAAACGCAGAAAAGCATAGGGCAAGACTTAATCCACTAGAAACATCAAAAGTTAAAGATAAAAGTTGATGCCAGCAACTTGGCAAAGAATATAGGTAAGTTAAATGAAAAATAGATGGTTGCTTAATTTAGTCATGCTTGTAATAGTGGGCGGTTTGGTTACTTTCTTGTATCTTCGCCCTCAAACCAATTTAGATGCACCTGCCAAGTATGAAGTTTCTCAATTAAAGTTAGCAGATTTCACTGCCATTAAAGTTGAATTTCCTGCCGCTAAAGCGACTGCTTTCGAAAAGGTGGAAGGTTTCTGGCTGATGACTGCACCGTACAAAGCGCGTGCGGATCAAATGTTGGTACAGCGCATTTTATCGATTATTGCTGCAACCAGCCAAGAAAAATTCCCTGCTACCGATTTAGCCAAATATGGCTTAAATAACCCAGAACTAAAAATACAATTGACCAGCATTAATGGGGTAGAAGAATTTATTTTCGGCACACACAATCCAGTAACCGAGCAACAATATTTAGCCTACAAAGACGCAGTTTATCTTATTCAAGGCGGTTACTCAGAAGCTGCCAGCGTACAAGCAATTGAGTTGGTGGATAAGCTACCTCTTTCGCCAGCAGAAATAAAGCAAATCAGTGGCTTTGATTTTTCGCGGCTGGAGCAATGGGAAGAAGTTGCTTTAAACGCAGATTTAATTGATGGTAACTGGAAAGTGAATATTCCAAAAGCCAAACCCACTCAAAATGAAATGAATGAATGGCTGGAATTTAGCTGGAAACAAAGCCCAGCTAAATCAGTAGAGCTGTATGTTCCAGATCGCAAGATGGTTTATCCATCTTTCGAAGTGAAACTCAAAGACGGAAAAAAAATCCATTTCGATAAAATTCAGGAGTCGCCTGAAATGTTACTTGCTCGCCCTGACGAAGGTATTTTGTACCACTTTAGTAATGATGTTGGATTTACCATGCTGAATCCACCCATTAACCTGAAATAGCTTATCTATTTAAATCATGCCTGAATTACCAGAGGTAGAGATCACCCGGCGTGGCTTAATGCCACTGATTAATCATACGGTTAAATCCATCACCATTCGTAATGCCAGCATGCGCTGGCCTATCCCTGAGCATTTGCCGCAAACTTTGCATCAGCAAAAACTGCTTAACTTAACGCGTCGTGCTAAATATATTTTGGCAGAATTTGAATCTGGCACTTTATTGCTGCATTTAGGCATGTCTGGTCGCATTTGCTTATTAGAGCGCGATTATCCGCCTGAAAAGCATGACCATTTTGATATTGCTTTTGATGACGGGCGAGTACTACGTTTGCGTGATCCGCGTCGGTTTGGCGCGGTATTGTGGGCCGGTGAAAATCCGTATACGCATGCCCTGATCACAGCGCTTGGCCCAGAGCCGCTTGAGGCCAGCTTTAATGCGCAATATCTGTTTGGTCAAACGCGCACACGAAATGCCGCTGTCAAAGTCATTATCATGGATAGCCATTTAGTGGTTGGCGTCGGCAATATCTATGCATCGGAATCCTTGTTTCGCGCCAATATTCATCCAGAGATGCCAGCAAAACAACTCACGCTTTTGCAGTGTGAAAAGCTAACGCAAAAAATCAAAGCTACACTAAATGATTCGCTGAATGCAGGTGGTAGCAGCTTGCGTGACTTCTTTGGGGCAGACGGCAATCCAGGATACTTTCAACAAGAGTATTTTGTCTACAGCCGCACAAACGAGCCATGTAAGGTTTGTACGCACCTGATTAAAAATATTCGCTTAGGCCAACGCTCTACATTTTATTGTGAAAATTGCCAGCCACGCAGAAAGTAATCAGTTTATGCTAATGCGGCCTTGCTGCATGCTCGTGCAGATAACCAGCCGGTTTATTTGTAGTTCCGCCGATTTTCTGCGGTATCAATGAGCCAATAATCATGGCAATGGCGCTGACTGCCAGACCTATCAATTGCGGCGGCACCAGGCTTTCGTCTCCCACCATCACTTCAATGATCACCCAGCTACTGATTCCACCAACGATAGCGCCCAGCGCACCCTGACTGGTAGCACGTTTCCAGAACGCACCAAAAACAAGTGGAATAAAAGCACCTGCTAATGTGATTTTGTAAGCGGATTCCACCATGCCAAAAATGGAGTTTTTTGAGTTAAGTGCATAAAGCAAAACGCAAAGCGCAAAACAAACCAAGCAAATACGCATCACCCGTAAAAAATCTTTGTCGGTGAGATGTGGCATATATCCGCGAACAACGTTTTCTGCAAATGTCACAGAAGGTGCGAGTAGGGTGGCTGATGAGCAACTCATGATGGCAGATAAAACAGCACCAAAAAAGATTGCTTGTGCGATAAGCGGCGTATGTTGCAAAACCAAGGTTGGTAGCACGCGTTGTGAATCCTCTATCACTAGTTTTCCAAATACGGCGGGGTCAATCAGCGTAGCAGAATAGGCAATAAACATCGGTACAAAAGTAAAACAGAAATATACTGAAGCGCCCAATATAGAGCCCCATAGTGCGATTTTGGCACTCTTGGCGGAAGTGATGCGCTGGAATACGTCTTGTTGCGGAATGCTGCCCAGCATCATCGTTACCCAACCGCCTAAGAAGGTAATCCATATCCAAATGTCTGCACCTTTGGGAAAGAAATCCAGTTTGCCAGCGGCGCGGGCGTGCTCAATCACAGGAGTCACGCCACCGGTCATGCCTGAAACAATGCTGCCAATGTAAAGCAGGCCGCCAATTACTACGATCATTTGCACAAAGTCTAATATAGCGACTGAAAGCATGCCGCCCAATGTAGTGTAAGTTAACACGATGGCGGTGCCTAAAATCATGCCAGCTTCTTCACTGACTACACCATTAGTAATCATATTGAAAATCAACCCTAGCGCTTTAATTTGCGCCGCCACCCAGCCAAGATAGGAAATGACAATTGCAATCGTTGTCAACACTTCTACCGTGCGGTTATAGCGCATGCGGTAAAAATCGCCCAGTGTGATGATGTTTAGTTTGTATAGCTGAGTAGAGAAGAAAAAACCGGCAATAATCAAACACATACTAGAACCAAACGGATCTGCGGCTACACCGTTTAAACCTTCTTTTACAAAAGTAGCTGAAACGCCAAATACAGCTTCTGCGCCAAACCAGGTAGCAAAAACGGTTGCCATCACAATAGGCAAGGGCAAATGCCGCCCTGCGACAGCGTAATCTTTTGTGTTTTTTACGCGAGTAGCAGCAGCTAGTCCGATACCAATAGAGACAAGCAAATAGGCGACAACAAACCAAATGAGCACGAATATTTCCTTAAAACTTATTCAAACCGTATTACAAATTTAAAGCACTAAAAAAATCAACAAACTGACCGATTGCAGCAAAACCAAAATTACGATTGCCATAGCCATCCATTTTTGCCAACGCGCCTGATTTTTTTGCACCTTAATTAGCGTATCAATCGTTTGGTGCATGGGAGCGTATTGCTGAGCAAGCGTTTGCTGTGTTAAAAATTGATGTACCAGTCTGGGCATCTGAGGGGTGTTTTTTAAGATAAAAGGCAGCTCTTTTTTGAATGTATTAGCAATGCTGCGCCAGCCGATTTGTTCACTCATCCAGCGATTCAAGAATGGTTTTGCCGTTTGCCATAAATCAATATTAGGGTCTAAGTCGCGGCCTAGTCCTTCAATATTCAATAGCGTTTTTTGTAGCATCACTAATTGCGGTTGAATCACCACGCCAAAACGACGCGACATCTGGAAAAGACTTAACAGCGTGCGGCCAAAAGAAATATCTTTAAGCGGTTTATCAAATATCGGTTCACAAATCGCACGGATCGCGGTTTCCAGCTCTTCAATATTCGTGTCTTTTGGTACCCAGCCAGATTCAATATGCGCAATCGCTACATCGCGATAATCACGATTGAAAAAAGCCAGAAAATTACGTGCCAAATAATATTTGTCTATATCATTTAAGCTACCCATGATGCCAAAATCGAGCGCAATATATTTGCCTTTATCTGGCCCTTCATTAGCAACCTGAATATTGCCTGGATGCATATCCGCATGAAAAAACCCGTCGCGAAATACTTGGGTAAAAAATATCTCAACGCCGTCGTGCGCCAGCTTGGTAATATCAATGCCATTTGCGCGTAATACGTCAATCTGGCTAATTGGCGTGCCGTGCATGCGTTGCATGGTCATTACTTCTTTTCGGCAGTAATCCCAGTGCACTTCAGGAATTAATAAGCGCGCCCGCACATCGTCTTTCGGCAAAAAATTACGCGCTAACTGGCTGCAATTGGCTGCTTCTAAAGTGAGATCTAACTCGTGTTTTGTATGGCGCGCAAACTCATCCACCACCTCTAGAGGTTTTAAACGCTTGCCTTCACTTGAAACCGTTTGCAATAGCCATGCCAATGATTTCAATAACGACAAATCTTGGCTGATCACTTTTGCAATGCCTGGGCGCAATACTTTAACCGCGACCTCTTGCCCGTCATGTAAATGCGCAAAATGTACTTGCGCCACTGATGCGCTGGCAACGGCGATGGTATCGAATTGGCTGTAAATTGATTCTATCGGTAAGCCAAATGCAGTTTCGATGCTGATCTGTACTTCTTCAAAGGCAAAAGGCGGTACCTGGTCTTGTAATTTTGCTAATTCATCTGCTACATCAGCTGGCAACAAGTCGCGGCGGGTTGAAAGCATTTGTCCGAATTTAACAAAAAGTGGGCCTAATTTTTCCAGCGCCAAACGCAATCTGACTCCTCTTGGCTGTGAGGTATTACGCCAGAAAAAGACAGCTTTAATCAGTTTGTGCAGTGGTTTAAAGGTGATGTGCTCACTGATAAATTCATCCAGCCCGAACTTTAACAGAATGAAAATGATAACAAATAGCCGAAAATAATGCATGTTAGTCGGGTTAACTTTCTGCTGGTTTTATCATTGGTTTTACGGTTTGCTGGACCATATTTTGTTGAGCCTGATTTTGTTGATTTAGCTTTTGCAATTTCTTTTCAAAGCGCGCGATGTCACTTTTTAGGCTGTCTACATCATTGTTAAACTGCTCAACATGGCGTTTTTTTGCCAGCATAGGCTTTTCTTCCTGCCAGTATTCTGTCAGCATTTCCGCTAAATTCACACTCTGCTTTTTAGTACCATTCAATACTTTTTGCGCCGTTTCGCCCATTTTACTGGCAGTTATATCGCCTACGAGATGGCTTAAATC
>JAZKEJ010000073.1:13414-17642 GCA_040387095.1 Pseudomonadota bacterium
CCCGCAAAGGCTAATAAATAGGCACGCGACCAGTTATTTTGATTGGTGATATGTTGCAGAAAGCGCGCGACTAGAGGTTTTAGCATTAAGTTAATTGAGTTGAAATTTAAATGATTTAAGTGAATATGAATTGAGCTTAAGTCTTATATCCTTTGTGTAAGGCGACAACGCCGGCATTCAGATTGTGATAATCCACCTTGCTGAACCCCGCATCATGCATCATCTGTTTCAAAGTTTCCTGATCTGGGTGCATGCGAATACTTTCGGCCAGATATTGATAACTTTCTGCATCTTTGGCAATCAATTTTCCCATAAATGGTAATAATTTAAATGAATATGCATCGTATAGTTTCTGCAGTGGCTGCCAGACGGTTGAAAATTCCAGTACTAAAAGTCTGCCACCGATTTTCAACACGCGCTGCATCTCTTTTAACGCAATTTCTTTGTGCGTCATATTGCGTAAACCAAACGCTACTATCACACAATCGAAAGTATTGTCGGCAAAGGGTAGCTGCTCGGCATTGCATTGCGTTGCAGGCACATTAAGGCCTGCGTCAATCATGCGATCGCGCCCCACAGCAAGCATGGATGCATTAATATCGGTTAAAGTAACAGCGCCATCTTTGCCTACTTTTTTTGCGAATAATTTAGATAAATCACCGCTACCACCAGCGATATCCAGTACTTGGTCGCCTGATTTTACACCGCTTACATCCACCGCAAAGCGCTTCCAAATACGGTGTAATCCAGCAGACATCACATCATTCATCACATCATATTTGCTGGCGACAGAATGAAATACTTCGCCAACTTTTTGCTGTTTTTCTGGCTCATTAATGGTTTTAAAGCCAAAGTGTGTAGTTTTATCTGTCATGTTTACCCTTGCGCTGACTGTATTAAAATACTTGTTTTACACGGCTTTTCTTTTGTGACCAGCTATTTCAAGCTTGGATACATAATCTTGCCACATTGCCTGATAGTTTTTGGCTAAATCGTACAAATAATCCCACGAATATAGGCCGGTATTGTGACCGTCGCTAAACACCAGCTTGACTGCATAATTGCCGACAGGTTCGATAGCGGTGATATTCACTTCTTCCTTGCCGATTTGCAGCGTTTCTTGGCCTGCACCGTGGCCGCGTACCTCGGCTGACGGCGAATAGACGCGTAAAAACTCGCATGACAACATGCACTCTGTGTTGTTATCGAATTTAATTTCAAGCAAACGTGATGCCTGATGCAATCGAATATCGATAGGGCGAGGAGAATCTGGATTTAAACCGCTCATTGATGAATGTGTGAATAATTAAACTAGAATGATAACAGAACATGCGTTACACCCAATAGATTAGCGGTTTTAACCACAAATAATCTGCTTAATTAACCGTTTATCGTACAATATTAACCTTTCATCAGAAACCAAATTAATCAACCTCATAATAGCGTTGATTTATTTAAATATTATCGACGATGTGATACAGTGCATTCGAGTGATAAGTAGCTAGATTTAGGTATAAAAAACAATAAATCCTAAAATTTTGTTGGGGACAGTAATGGCAGAAAATAAATTAGCGCATCAGTTTGCGGCATATTCAGAATGGCGAAAAGCGCTAGTTGATAGCATTTGCGATTATCGTAGCTGGCTGAATGAACAAGAATTGAATGATGCACAAATTGATCAGCGCATTACCAATCTATTGGAGCGTTTACGCGAAGATAAATTGAATGTCGCTTTTGTGGCTGAATTTTCTCGCGGTAAATCAGAATTAATTAACGCGATTTTCTTTGCAGATTACGGTCAGCGTTTATTGCCATCCAGCGCAGGCCGCACCACGATGTGTCCCACTGAGTTGCTGTACGACGCTTCAAAGCCAACTTCAATTGCCATGTTGCCAATTGAAACGCGTTCATCAGATGCAACCACCACCGAATATAAACGCTATCCAGATGAATGGAAAGTGGTGGATTTTGATGTGGATAACAACGACAGCATGGTCGCTGCGTTTAAAGAGGTGAGCAGCACCAAACGCGTGACTGCCGAAGAAGCCGAAAAATTTGGCTTATATGATCCAAATAGCAGCGATGACGCCATGGGCTTGAATAAAGATGGCAGCATCGATATTCCTTGCTGGCGCTATGCCATGATCAATTTCCCGCACCCTTTGCTTGAGCAGGGCTTGGTGATTTTAGACACGCCAGGTTTAAATGCGATTGGTACAGAGCCTGAGTTAACACTGAATATGTTGCCAAATGCGCATGCGGTATTGTTTATATTAGCGGCTGATACTGGCGTCACTAAATCTGAAATTGATGTCTGGCGCCAATATATTAGTGGCACACGCTGGAAACAAAAAGGTCGCCTGGCCGTTTTAAACAAAATCGACGGTTTGTGGGACGAGCTGAAGAACGAAAAAGACATTGAAAAAGAGATCAATAAGCAAATTAAAACTAGTGCTGAATTATTGGGTTTAGAAAATAATCAAATTTTCCCAACTTCTGCGCAAAAAGGCTTGCTGGCCAAAATCAATGGTGATGAAGCGCTATTGGCACAAAGTCGTTTGCCAGAGCTTGAAAAAGCCTTATCTGATGAATTGATCCCATCTAAAAAAGAAATCGTTCGCGATAACACTAAAAATGAGATTGAAGATTTAATCGCCAACTCAAATATGATTTTAGAGTCCAGAGTTGCTGGTGTGGTTGAGCAGTTGGATGAGTTGCGTGGTTTGCGTGGCAAAAATGAAGACGTTGTTGAACACATGATGAACAAAGTCAAAGTGGATAAAGAAAACTTTGAAAAGGGTTTGCAACGCTTTCAGGCATTGCGTAGCGTGTTTTCTCAGCAAACCAATAAGTTATTTACTTTGCTGGGTATGGAAGCATTGAAAGTGCAGGTTCATACCACGCGCGAAACTATGATTAAAGCCAGTTTTACTAAAACGATCCGTGAAGCGATGGACAACTTTTTCCTGGATCTTAAAGGTCGTCTGGTTTCATCCGATGCGCAAATCGATGAGATCAAGAAAATGATGGATGTGATGTACGACAAGTTTTCAAAAGAGCACGGCTTGCGTAAATCGGAGCCGCCAGCATTTTCAACTTTACGCTATCAAAAAGAGTTGGCTAAGTTGGAACGCGCTTATAAAGAGCAGTTTAATACGGCTTTTAATATGATTGCTAACGAGAAAATGACCTTAACCACTAAGTTCTTTGAAACGCTGGCAAGCCGCGTGATTCATGTGTATGAAGTAGCGAATCGTGATGTGGAAAATTGGTTAAAAGCGGTCATCGCGCCAATGGAATCACAGGTGCGCGAGCATCAATTACAATTGCGTCGTCGCTTAGAAAGCATTAAGCGTATTTATAAAGCAACGGACACTTTGGAAGACCGCATCCTTGAGTTGGAAAATATCGAGAAAAGTATTCGTGCGCAAATGACCGATTTGAAAGTATTACGTCAGCATATGGGCAATGCGTTGGCTTTTGAAAATGAACCAGTAGCAAAAGTAGCTTAGCTATTTGTTTTAAGCATAAAATAAAAAAGCCGACATTTAGTCGGCTTTTTTATTGCAACATCACAAACCTAAGCGAAAAATTAAGCAGCTAGCATCGTACCTTTAATTTTTTGCATGGCTTTTTGCTCAATCTGACGAATACGTTCTGCAGAAACACCAAATTCAGCTGCTAAATCATGCAAGGTAAGCGTTGCACTTTCTGTTAACCAGCGTGCTTCTAATACACGGCGGCTACGGTCATCCAGACTCATCAAGGCTTTGCTTAAGCTGGCAGATTGCATTTTTTCCGCTTGTTGATTCGCTAAAAACTCTGATGGTTCAGGACTTTCATCCTCTAGGTAAGCAATTGGACTAAAGCTTTCATCGCCATCATCATCCACATGCGCATCTAACGAAATTTCTTGACCATTTAAGCGATATTCCATTTCCATCACTTCTTCTGGCTTTACGTTTAACTCAAGCGCAATGCGGTTTACTTCGTCTGTATGCAGGCTATCAAAGCCTTTTTTCATACTACGCAAATTAAAAAACAATTTACGCTGCGCTTTAGTAGTTGCAGTTTTAACTAAACGCCAGTTGCGTACAATATATTCATTCATTTCAGCTTTAATCCAATGCATTGCAAAGGAAACCAAGCGCACACCACGGTCTGGATCAAAGCGTTTAACCGCTTTCATCAGGCCGATATTGCCTTCTTGAATAAGGTCTGATTGTGG
>JAZKEJ010000074.1:0-4920 GCA_040387095.1 Pseudomonadota bacterium
ATAGAATGCCAAAATGCAGTCACGGTTTGACCGGACAAAATGCGGCCGGATGCATCCGTCACCGTGCCAGAAATCATGAGTGGCATAGTGTAGCCAACTTCTTCAAAAAAGCTATCAATCGCAAACAAAGCTGCTTTGCAATTGAGGGTATCAAAGATAGTTTCCACCATCAAAATATCTGCACCGCCTTCGACCAAAGCGCGCGTTTGCTCTAAGTAAGCATTCACTAACTGATCAAAACTCACATTACGCGCAGCGGGGTCATTGACATCGGGAGAAATACTGGCGGTCTTTGGCGTAGGGCCTAATGCGCCCGCCACAAAACGTAGCTTATCCGGCGTGGTGTATTTTATGCAAGCAGCTTTGGCCAGCCTGGCGGATTCCACATTCATCTCATATACTAGATGCGCCATGTGATAATCATCTTGCGCAACCGATGTGGCACCAAAAGTATTGGTTTCGATCACATCTGCCCCAGCAGCCAAATATTGCTCATGTATCTCTTGAATCACTTGCGGTTGTGTCAAGCTCAATAACTCATTATTGCCTTTGACAAACAACTCACGCTGCCCTGCTGGTGAGGCAAAATCCTTAAATCGATCGCCCCTGTAATCCGCTTCAGTCAGTTTATATTGCTGAATCATGGTACCCATAGCGCCATCTAAAATGAGGATACGCTGGGTGAGTAATTCACGAAGTTTTATTTCAATTACAGATTGCATGAAAACGCTTTGAGGTAAGGAATAGTTGAATCTTTATTTTATCATGCGAATGCTTGTGCTACTCAACACTGCAGCCTAAACGATATTTACATTTCGCCTCTTCTGTACTGTACCGCCTCGGCAATTTGATTAGGCTTAATCATTGGATCGCCCGATAAATCCGCAATGGTGCGTGCCACTTTTAAGATGCGATGATAGGCACGAGCAGACAGATTGAGCTTTGAAATAGCTGTTTTTAATAGTGTTAAGCCGGCAATGTCAGGCTGGCAATGCGCGTCTATTTCCAAGCTGCCCAACGCAAAATTCGCCTTGCCCTGACGTTGCAACTGAATTTCGCGCGCCTTTTCTACGCGCACGCGAATCGCGTCACTATTTTCTGCTGTCTGCGCATTCGTCAACTCATCTTCTTTTAACGCAGGCACATCAATCAATAAATCAATTCGATCCAATAATGGCCCCGAAATTTTGTTACGGTAACGCGCAACATTATCCGGCGTACAGCGACACTTATTATTAAAATGTCCCCTATATCCGCACGGACAAGGATTCATAGCGGCAAGCAATTGGAAAGATGCAGGAAAATCCGCTTGGCGTGCTGCACGCGAAATGGTGATGTGGCCGCTTTCTAGAGGCTCACGCAGCACCTCTAATACTTTGCGATCAAATTCTGGCAGTTCATCCAAAAATAATACGCCGTGATGCGCTAATGAAATCTCGCCTGGCCTCGGAATGCCTCCACCACCGACTAAAGCCACGCCAGAAGCAGTGTGATGTGGCGATCTGAAAGGTCTGCGCTTCCAATTTTGTAGCTTATACGCACCGTTAAGTGATTGAATCGCTGCGCTTTCTAATGCTTCTTGTTCGGTCATGCTTGGTAAAATACCGGCAAAACGATTTGCCAGCATACTTTTGCCTGTGCCCGGTGGACCGGTCATTAACACGCTATGTCCACCAGCAGCTGCAATTTCCAAAGCGCGCTTAGCCTGCGATTGGCCTTTAACTTCATTAAAATCTGGATAATGTTTTGTATGCTGTATCTTGACGGAGTGATATGGCTCAATCAAGGTATGCCCGCTTAAGTGTGCGCACACTTCTAATAATGTATTTGCAGGATAAATAATGGCATCTTTCACCAATCCCGCTTCTTCTGCACTGGCTTGGGGCAAAATAAAAGCACGCTTGGTTTTGGTGCTTTTTTGAATCATTTGGTAGGTCATCGCAAGCGCGCCGCGTATTGGGCGCAATTCACCCGTTAACGCTAATTCACCAGCAATTTCGTAGCGACTCAGTGGCTCAGTTGGAATCTGCCCACTTGCGGCTAAGATACCCAAAGCGATGGGCAAATCGTAACGCCCGCTTTCTTTAGGCAAATCGGCGGGTGCCAAATTAACCGTAATACGACGTGCGGGGAATTCAAAATGTGCAGTTTGCAGGGCTGCGCGCACCCGGTCTTTGCTTTCTTTTACCTCCGCCTCCGGCAAGCCCACGATCATAAAGCTGGGCAATCCGTTTGCTAAATGGACTTCTACGATCACTTCTGGCGCTTCCATACCGTTTAGGGCGCGGCTATGCAAAACAGCTAAACTCATTTTTGCTTTAACTGCTCTTCAAGTTCGGCAAGCCTTGATTCTAATTTTGTAAGCTGTTCTCGTGCATGACGCAACACCCCAGACTGGACATCAAATTCCTCACGCGTTACCAGCTCCATTTTGGTGAGCGCGCCCTTAATTAGTGCATGAACATTTTTATCAACATCCGCCAATGGCGATGATTTTATTATGTCCTTGATTTTGTTTGATAAATCCTGAAATTGTGATGAATTGAGCATAATGTTTTCTCGCTATTTTGGTGCAGTTTAACAGATTTTAATATGAGTATACCAATTTTAGGTAACAACATAAATTTATAACTAGTTGATTTTAAACATCATTTAATTGGCACGCGCCTTGCTAGACAATATCGTGGTTAAAACTGTTTAATTTTTATAACAACGTTAGGGGATACACAATGCGTCATACATTATTATCAATCGCTGTACTAAGCGTTCTCGCTGTGCCAACATTTTCTTACGCTGAAGATGCTGTTGAAGAAGCTGCACCGGCAGCCGCAGCTGAGCCAGCATCAAGCTGGTCTGCAACATCCAACATTGGTTTGGTTTCAGATTACTACACGCGCGGTATTTCGCAAACTTTTCACAAGCCAACTGTACAAGGCGGCTTTGATATTGCGCATTCAAGTGGCTTTTCCGCTGGCGTTTGGGGTTCAGGCGTAACACCTAATACTTTTCCAGATGCAAATACTGAAATTGACTTATACGCTAACTACGGTGGTGCTATTGGTGAATCGGGTTTTGGCTACAGCGTAGGTGTCATTGGTTATTTCTATCCAGGTGGTAGCTGGAAAAAATATGACTTCTTAACACAAGCACAGGGCACTAAAGGCGTTGGCGTTAAAAAAGGCGGCCGTTGGGATACTTATGAGGCTAACTTTGGCCTTTCTTATAAATGGGTAAGTGCTAAAGCTTCTGTCACATTAGGTGACTGGTTTGGCGCAGAAAAAGAAACTGGCTGGGACGGCGGTACAAGTGGCACTACTTATCTTGAGTTAAATGCAGCCTATCCATTGCCTTGGGGTGGTTTAACATTAATTGGTCACGTTGGTCACCTTAACGTTTCGGGAAAATTATCACAAGATCCAGCGTTTGCTAACGCAAATGCAAATCAATTTGGCATCGTTGAAGATAGTCCAGACTACACAGACTACAAAATTGGTATCAGCAAAGCATTCAAAATTGCTAATTCAGAAGGCTGGAATGCCGGTGTTTACTACGTAGGTGCTAGTAATGGCGGAAGCAATGGCTACTGGGGCGAGAGAGGCTACGGCGGCTCAAGCTTTAACGGCGGCTTAAATGCAGACGGCACTACAGAGAGTAAAGATTTAGCTGATGGTCGCGTCATTGTAACTGTTGGTCGTACTTTCTAATTTTAAAACGTATTAATAACAAGCCAACTTGATTAATTGGCTTGTTATTAACCTGAAAATAGGGGAAAAACATGAAATTTGTATCCGCAATAATCAAGCCTTTTAAGCTTGATGAAGTGCGTGAAGCCTTGTCAAATATTGGTGTGCAAGGCATCACTGTGACTGAAGTAAAAGGTTTCGGTCGTCAAAAAGGTCATACCGAGTTGTATCGTGGTGCAGAATATGTTGTCGACTTTTTACCGAAAGTTAAGCTTGAAATCGCTATCAAGGATGACATGCTTGACCAAGTAGTCGATGCGATAGAAAAAGCAGCGGCAACTGGGAAAATTGGTGATGGCAAGATTTTTGTCTTCAATTTAGAACAAGTTTATCGCATCCGTACCGGTGAAACCGGGCCAGAAGCGCTTTAAGGGGCATATAAAATGAAAAAATTATTATCTGTTTTATCGCTAGTTGCCCTTGTCAGCATTGGCGCAGTGAGCACCAATAGTTTTGCAGAAGATTTACCCGCAGCGGCAGAAAGCACAATGGAAGTTGTGACGGATACAGCTGCTGTTGCTGAAGAAGTGCCAGCAACAGTAGAGGCTGCTCCAGCAGAAGCAGCGGCGGCAATAACGCCTGTTGCGAATAAGGGAGATACCGCTTGGATGTTGGTTTCTACCATTTTGGTTACTTTAATGGTCATTCCTGGTTTGGCATTGTTCTACGGCGGTTTAGTACGCCAAAAGAATATGCTTTCTGTATTAATGCAAGTATTCATGATCTTCTCACTGATGGCAGTTTTGTGGGCAGTTTATGGTTACAGCGTCGCATTTACAGGCGGCAATGCATTCTTTGGCGGCTTAAGCAAAGCATTCCTGGCTGGCATTACACCTGAGTCATTGGGTGCGACTTTCAGTAAGGGCGTTTACATTCCTGAATTAACTTTTGTGGGCTTCCAGTTAACATTTGCTGCCATCACACCAGCTTTGATTGTCGGTGCTTTTGCTGAACGCATGAAGTTCTCAGCAGTGCTGGTATTTATGGTGCTGTGGTTTACATTTGCTTACTTGCCGATGGCACACATGGTTTGGTATTGGGACGGCCCAGATGCGATTACAACGGCTGAATCATTAACAACTGTGGTTGCAAACGCAGGTTGGTTATGGGCTAAAGGTGCATTGGATTTTGCTGGTGGTACAGTTGTTCACATTAATGCGGGTGTAGCTGGTTTAGT
>JAZKEJ010000075.1:0-1274 GCA_040387095.1 Pseudomonadota bacterium
TAAATGAAGTGCCCGTGAAAGAAATTCTGTTCGCGCTAGCGCGTGAAAGCAAATTGAATATTGATATTCATCCATCAATTCAAGGCCGTGCAACTTTGAATGCAGTGGATCAAACTTTACCAGCCATTTTAGAGCGCTTAGCGAAACAAGTCGATTTGACTTACAAAATGGATGGTAATGTGCTCTACATCGCACCTGATCAGCCTGTTTTACGCATTTACAAAATCGATTACGTCAGTATCAATCGTGATACCAAAGGCTTTATCGGTGCTGCTGCTGAGATTTCCAGTACCGGTCAGAGCGCCAGCACTGGTTCAAATGGCTCAACATCTACCACTAGTACAAGTGGTAATGGCGCAAATAATAGCTCACGCACATCGGTAGAAAGCATTTCTAAAAACCATTTATGGGAGTCTTTAATACAAAATCTTAAAGAGTTATTGGCAGAAACCGATAAAGAAGTGATCGTGTCACGTTTTGGCAGTGTGCCAGAATCCAACGCGCAAAATACTAGTGCTAGTACAACGACTCCAACAACTACCTCGCTAGCAGAAGCAGCTAAAACGGCAACAGAAGAGCGCAATCAGCAGCGCTCAGAATATAAAACCTTGTTTGCTGCCAATGTAATTGCCAACCCAGAAACGGGTGTCATTAGTGTTAGAGCAACCAATAAGCAGCATGAAAAAGTACAGGAATTTATTGATAGGGTAATGGGAAGTGCAAAACGCCAAGTATTGATTGAAGCAACAATTGTTGAAGTGCGTTTAAGTGATAGTTTTCAGGCGGGGATTGATTGGAGCAGATTAAATAATGGGCCAAATAATAGCGGTTTTCAATTTCAGGAGACGCTCGGTTCCGATGCAACATTTCAGAATGGCTCTCTTACTGGTTCTGGGACAAATGCCCTAGGCGCCACTACTACAGCAGGATTTGTTGCGGGTTACTTAAATCCTATTAGTAGAATTGGTAATATTTCCGCATCTATATCATTACTAAAGCAGTTTGGTGATACAAAAGTATTATCTAGTCCTAAGTTAATGGTACTGAATAATCAAACCGCGGTACTGAAAGTGGTTGATAATCTAGTTTACTTTACTGTACAAGCGCAAATTTCGCAGTCGGCAAGCGGGGTCTCTGGCACAAATCTTCAGTCATTTACAACCACGCCAAATACTGTCCCAGTTGGTGTGATCATGAGTGTAACCCCGCAAATTAATGATACTGGTGATGTGAGCGTGAACCCGAACGCGCCGTGCCTGATCATGACGACAGAG
>JAZKEJ010000076.1:0-10195 GCA_040387095.1 Pseudomonadota bacterium
AATGGAAATGGCTGAGCACTGGATCGGGCACATAATACTTAACCACTAAAATTGCTAAAACAGATAGCACCGCGGTCATCCAAAAAATACCAGAGACACCGATTAATTGATTTAACAAGGGCCCTGCTACTAAAGACAATGCAAAGGTAATGCCAATCGTACCGCCAATCATCGCCATAGCTTTAGTGCGATGCTCTTCGCGCGTTAAATCCGCCACTAGCGCAGTTACTACTGCTGAAACGGCGCCTGCGCCTTGAATTGCGCGGCCGATAATCACCATATAAATATCGGTTGCCAACGCCGCAACCACGCTGCCGATAATAAATAAAATCAGCCCGATATAGATTACTTTTTTGCGTCCAAATTTGTCGGACGCAATACCAAAAGGAAGTTGTAGTAATACCTGCGTGAGGCCATATGCACCAAGCGCCAAGCCGATTAAGGTGTGGTTGCTACCGCCTTTTAATGTTTCTGCATACACAGAAAAAATAGGCAAGATTAAAAACATGCCCAGCATGCGCAGGCCGTAAATCGAAGCCAAGCTGATGGTGGAACGCAACTCAGTTGGCGTCATTTTGTCGGAAATTTGCATGGGGCCTATTTTATTACGGAATTTTTATATTTTTGGAGCAGAATAATTTAGCTGAAAACACAATAATTGCGTATATTAACAGGTTGCCTTAATTTTCGATAAAGCTAGATGGAATATATCAAAATCCGTGGTGCACGCACCCATAATCTTAAAAACATTTCGCTGGATATTCCGCGCAATAAGTTGGTGGTCATCACTGGCCTTTCTGGCTCTGGCAAATCCAGTTTAGCGTTTGATACCTTATATGCAGAGGGCCAGCGGCGCTATGTAGAAAGCCTTTCGGCTTACGCACGGCAATTTTTGGCACGCATGGATAAACCCGATGTAGACTTGATAGAAGGTCTATCGCCTGCAATTTCAATTGAACAAAAATCTACCTCACATAATCCACGCTCAACCGTGGGTACTGTCACCGAAATCCACGATTATTTACGCCTACTTTATGCGCGCGCTGGCGACCCAGAATGTCCGGACCACAATATCAAGCTAGAAGCCCAAACGGTTAGCCAAATGGTAGATAGCGTTTTAAATCTACCAGAAGAAACCAAGTTAATGATTCTGGCACCTGTTGTGGCCAATCGCAAAGGCGAACAAGTTGATTTATTCGAGCAATTAAAAGCGCAAGGTTTCGTGCGTTTGCGCGTGGACGGCAAGATTTACGAAATGGACGATTTACCGAAATTGACCAAAACGGTAAAACATTCTGTAGATGTAGTGATTGACCGCATTAAGGTAAAAGCCGATTTAAAGCAACGCATCGCCGAATCATTTGAAACAGCATTGCGCTTAGCGGAAGGCAAAGCCATTGCGGTTGAAATGGATACCGATAAAGAACATCTGTTTTCAGCTAAGTTTTCATGCCCTGTGTGTGACTACTCACTAGCCGAATTAGAACCGCGTCTATTCTCATTTAACAACCCAATGGGCGCATGTCCAAAATGTGACGGCTTAGGCAATATCAGCTTTTTCGATCCAAAACGCGTGGTAGCATTCCCCACGCTTTCACTCGCAAGTGGCGCCATTAAAGGCTGGGATAAACGCAATCAATTTTACTTTCAGATGCTGCAAAGTTTGGCGGCGCATTACAATTTTGATCTGGAAATGGCATTTGAAGAATTGCCAGAAACGATTCAGGATGTACTGTTAAACGGTAGCGGGCGCGAACAAATTGCGTTTAAATATTTAAATGAACGCGGTACTTTCTTTGGTAAAACCCATACTTTTGAAGGTATTTTAAATAACCTGCAACGCCGCTATCGCGAAAGCGATTCAACCGCGGTGCGCGAAGAACTATCTAAATATTTAAATAATCAAGCTTGCCCAGAATGTAGCGGCACACGTTTACGGCGCGAAGCGCGCCATGTGAAAGTGGGGGGGCAGAACATTCATCAAGTGTGCGAAGTGCCGCTTAAAGTCGCGCTAAAATTTTTTGAATCGCTGCAATTGGAAGGCGCGAAACTGGCGATTGCCGACAAAATCGTTAAAGAAATCGAAAATCGTCTTAAATTCTTAACCAATGTTGGGCTGGAATATTTATCGCTTTCGCGCTCAGCTGAAACGCTGTCAGGTGGTGAAGCGCAGCGCATCCGCCTAGCTAGTCAGATTGGTAGCGGCTTAACGGGCGTAATGTATGTGCTGGATGAGCCGAGTATTGGCTTGCATCAACGCGACAATGACAGACTGCTGGAAACGTTAAAGCGCCTGCGCGATATTGGTAACAGTGTGATTGTGGTGGAACACGACCATGATGCGATTTTAGCAGCGGATTATGTCATCGATATTGGTCCCGGCGCGGGTGAACACGGCGGCCAGATTGTAGCGGAAGGCACACCAACCGAAATTTTAGCCAATGAAAAATCGTTAACTGGCCAATACTTAAGCGGCAAAAAACAGATTGAATATAAAAGAATCCGTACTAAACCAGACCCATCGCGCTGGTTAAAACTCTCAAACGCCACTGGCAATAATTTGCGTGATGTGTCAGTTGAAATCCCCGTTGGATTACTCACCTGCGTAACTGGCGTATCTGGCTCTGGCAAATCGACACTGATTAACGACACTTTATATCGCGTGGTTGCACAGCATTTATACGGTAGCAACACAGAACCTGCGCCATTTAGTGAGATTGACGGCTTAGCGTTTTTTGATAAAGTCGTCGATGTAGACCAAAGCCCGATTGGGCGTACACCGCGTTCAAACCCTGCAACATATACAGGCTTATTTACACCAATCCGAGATTTATTCGCGGGCGTGCCAGAAAGCCGCGCACGCGGCTATGGGCCAGGAAGATATTCATTTAATGTTAAAGGTGGGCGCTGCGAGGCATGTCAAGGCGACGGCGTCATTCGTGTAGAAATGCATTTTCTACCCGATGTTTATGTGCCATGCGATGTCTGTAAAGGCCAACGCTACAATCGCGAAACGCTGGAAATCAACTTTAAAGGCAAGAACATTCGCGAAGTATTGGAAATGACAGTGGAACAAGCGCACGGCTTTTTTAGCGCACAACCAGTTATTTCGCGTAAACTCAAAACTCTGCTGGACGTTGGTTTGGGCTATATTACACTGGGCCAATCTGCCACCACGTTAAGCGGTGGTGAGGCGCAACGTGTGAAGCTTTCATTAGAATTAAGCAAGCGCGACACAGGCCGTACACTGTATATTTTAGATGAGCCAACCACTGGCCTGCATTTTGCTGATATTCAATTATTGCTGGACGTCATTCACCGTTTACGCGACGCGGGCAACACGATTGTGATTATCGAACATAATTTAGATGTGATTAAAACCGCTGACTGGGTTATCGACATGGGGCCAGAAGGCGGTGATGGCGGTGGGGATGTAGTCGGTGTCGGCACACCAGAAGCCTTAACAGGAAATACAAAAAGCTATACTGGGAAGTATTTGAAAGCGATGCTTTAATACTGTTAAGTAATTTAAATACTTAGCAGTATGACGCCTTCAAATTTAACTAATTTTTGTAACCGAGTTAGACGCTCTGGCTAGAACTGATTGATAATATTCAACAGTTTGTGCTGCTACCACTTCTGGCGAGAATCGTTTTTTACAATCTTCAATTGCATTTTTAGACAAACGCTGCATTTTTTCAGGATCGCTGATTAGCATAAATACTTTTTCAGCAATACTTTTTGGCGATTCTGACTCAGCGAGTAGCCCATTGTAATCATCGATAACGATCTCTTTCATACCACCAGCTACAGTCGCCACGGTTGGACAGCCGGCGGCTAATGCCTCCAACAATGAAAGCGGGAAATTTTCATATCTAGAACAAACCACTGTTACAAGCGCATTTTTTCTTAAATCTGAAATACGTTCATGATCGCAGTGCCCTAAAAATTGAATACGATTTTTTATATCTTTTTCTGGAATATATTGATTAACATATTCTTCAAATTTAACGGCTTTACCTTCAAGCAATAAACCCCTATCCGGACCCACGAAGAAAAGCTTAATTTCAGTATTTTTTTGTGCAATCAAGCGAAAAGATTCTAATATTAAATCTCCGCCTTTAACAGAATCAAATCTTCCTACAAATAAAATAAAGGGTAATGTGTTTATGTCATATTGCCATTGCTTCTCAATAGCAACCTCAAGCACTGGGTTTGGTATGACTTGGGCATGTGGAAGTGTAATATCATAATATTGCCTTACTTTTTCTAGCACATCTAAGCTAGGCGAAGTAACACCATGCGCATTTTCTATCGCTTCTCTTTCATAAGCGACTCTTAATTTAAAATCCCAATCATTTTCTGCTCTTAAAATTGGGCCAATCAAAAACCATGGTCCATGTAAGCGAGTCACTATCGGAATGTTGGTTCTCTTGAATAGATAACTAGCCGTTCCAAATGACTCTTCCATCTCCAAAACATCCAAAGGCATGTGTAATTGCTGAATCCCTAGCAGTATTTTGCTGGCATTTTCTGCTATACCTCTTTGGTATTGAAAATTTCTTTTGAAAGATTCATTTAATCTGAACAAAATGCTGTCTAGTAGGCGTTGTAAAAAAGGCTTTTTGACGTCTAATTTTGACAAATCAATTATGCTATCTTTTAAATCATCATTTAATGTACTTACAGCAAAAATAATCGGCTGAGTTTTAGCATCTAAACCAGATAACAAATTATGAATATAAGCCACTATTCCATTTGGAAAATGACTGAGTGGCCAGCCGGGGGCTACATACCCTATAACCAGATTTTTATAATTATTTGGTAATTGATCTTGCATTATATTGCCTTGTAATTTTTTTGCTTCGCTAATAATTCTGATTGACCCAATAATGCTCCAGCTAATAATAAATGCATTGGACCCATTCCAGTGTTCGGCACAGAATCAATAATACAAATACCCAAAATCAATGCCAAGGCGCTAAAGTAGACTTTATCTTTAGGTTCTTGAATATACCTAATATTTTTTCTGGCGTAGATTAGAGGCATCAGCAGTATTAGGTAATAAAATACAAAACCGATTATTCCATTTAATCCAAGCTCTATAATCCACTTACCATCAGTGACGGTAATGTCTCTACCAGTTGAGTCATATATACGATTTCTACCCCATCCAGCCCATCCAAAGTAAGGCTGCTCTAACGCACGTACTAACAAAATTTCCTCATTAATAAATCTTGTTTCCAAAGAGCCAGCCCGCTCTGGACTGAAATTTTTGATTTTACTAATAATTTCTTTATCTGGAAATATATCCATTGTTTTACTAACTGGATAAAGCAAGATTAAACCCGCCAATAGTAATGCCCATTTAATCTGCTTAGTTGGTGCCAATTTGTAAATTGCATACATAGCAAATAATGCATACATCATTGCTGACCATGTTTTACATAGAAAAATAATAACTAATAAGTAAATTACCACACCAGAAGGTGACATTAGCGTAAAACGTACTTTGTTTTTATGCAACGCAAATGCTGCAATTGCTGCAGTAAAAACTAAAAAAGCAAGCGCTAGGCCATGACCTACAAACACTATTGGCCTGAAACCATCCCCTCGCATTTGTTGTAAGAATCTTCCGGGAGAATATCCATATATCCAATGATGAATTTGCGGGCTCATCTTGAGCTCTATCAACATTGGCAATGTATATATTAAAACAATGATAATCAATGCTTTAAAAATTGGCTCATTACTTTCGAGATTATTTAAAAAATATCTGCCCATAAAAAAAGGCATCATCCATAAAAAAATTCTAATTACATTAGAAACAGCATCATAAATGCTAAGACCTGGTAAAAATTTACCTCCTATCGTCACTGGATAGGCGTTTAATTGTACAGAAATTACCAATACCACAAAGTACATCAAAATAATTTTTGTGGGTAATCCTGGAATGAAAACACGCACTTTTTTTCTAAGAGTAAATAAAAAAACAAACAACGATAAAGCAGTCAATGAATCTCGGTCCAATGGTGGAATAAATGGCAAATCAATACCGAAATTATTTGGTAGGTAGAATATTGCCAAAGTCGTCGCCAAGAAAATAGCTTTATCAGTTGGATAGCGCTTAAGCATCCAAAATACAACCATCGGCCAACTAAAAAAAACTAAATTTGCGAAAATATTTGGCATTATTGACTCTTAAGTTAAATAGCTATTTGCGTACTAAAAATAGTATTCATATGATATGAAGTCTGAAAGTAAATAAATCCTACTATATGTAAGTAGAAATCTCTAAACGGCTTACTAGCTTGCTATAAAACCTTTACATAAAATATCAGTTATTGTTTTTGCATAGCGCTGCAATTAAAAAAATCAACTTATTAAATATAAAAAACATTTAGCAATAATATAGCCTAACCCGACAACCGGTAGCATCCTGATTTCCTTATAAAACGAAAACACAGCGTGCTGCGACAAGTTCCAATAAATAATTGGTAATGCCAAAAAGGGAATAATAGCCACGACCCACACAGCTCCATATAAGCCATAGAAATAATAGGTAACTGGCAGTCCCACCAATAGCCCGATACTACGCACCATCATTACCCACATATTTAACTTAGTTACAGATAACGCGGATAAACATTGTATAGGGATTAAAGCTAAAGCATTACCAACCAGAGAAAACATCAGTATTTGAAACATCCAACCAGCACCACTATATCGAGCATCGTAGAGCAGTTCAACAATTGTTGGGGCGAGAGCGATCAAAACACCGGCAGCTAAAAAATTTGAGAGATCTAAATAGATACGTATTTTGTAATACTTCTCTTTTAGAGACTTTCTGTCTTTATGTACAACGGACGATAATGCTGGAAATACAATTTTTGCTGCAACAGAATTAGTTACTGATATAAGGACGCCACTCAACATAAAAGCAATGCTATATACACCAAGTTCGCCGGCAGTAATTTTGCCAGCTAAAAACAGCTTATCACCTTGCATAAACAAATAAGTAAGGATGGATGATACAACTATCCACTTGCCGAAATCAAAAACTTCCTTTGCAATAGCTCTATCCCACACTAGACTATGACGAAAAGGAAAAAGCCGATAACTTAAAAAAGTACCTACAATTGAAGATAAAATGCCTGCGGCTACTAAAGCCCAAATTGACGGGTATACCAATACCCAGGCAATGACCACTGCAACGCTTAGTATTTGAGACGCTAATTCAATCAACTCTAATTTACCATGCTGCATTTGGCGACTCATCACAGCTGATGCCATTGATCTATATCCGTTTATAACCGAGGGTATGCCTGCTACAAAAATCAATATCGGCAAGCGTGGGTCAGCATAAACTCCCTCAAAAAATTGAGGGAAATATTGATTGCCAAACATAATAACTAACGCAATCAGGCCTATAACTAATAATGTCAACCAACCTCTAATAACTTGTATTGTCCAGACAGCGCTTAATAATCTTGGGTTTGTAGGATTTTTATGTCGAACAACGAACGCCCATAAGCCTAAATCTGAAAACATCGCAATACCTATTGCCACGACCGTCACTATCGCCATTACACCAAACATTTCTGGCTCAAGGATACGAGTCACAACCAGATTTGAACCCAGCCTTATAATTTGGCTTAATCCAAAAATCAAAATTACCCAAAACCCAGCAACTAATATCTTTTTCTTTTGACTCAACTTAAACCCTTCAGCCCTAAATTGTTAACTTTTACTTTTATATCTTTTGAATAATTAAGGTAATTCCGCAAAACGCATTCTTGCCTGTATTGTAGCAATACGACGATTTAAATAACGGGTATTACGATGATTATCATAAAAACGCGGATTTGGAATCATGGCAGCCAATTTGGCAGATTGCGTTTTGCCTAAGCTTTTTGCAGTCGTTTTGAAATAATGCTTTGCAGCTGCTTCTGCTCCAAAAATACCGTTGCCCCACTCAATCACGTTTAAATAAATTTCTAAAATTCGGCGCTTGCTGAGCATTTTTTCTAACATTAAGGTGATAACCGCTTCTTCCGCTTTACGCCAAGGGGTACGGCCGCTGGATAAAAATAAATTCTTGGCAAGTTGTTGACTGATGGTCGAGCCGCCACCGACGATTTTGCCTTTTTTCAGATTCTTTTCGTAGGCCTTTTCAATGCCCTCCCAATCGAATCCTTCATGGTGTTTAAATTTGGCATCTTCACTGGCGATTACTGCACGTTTAAGGTGTGTTGAGATTTTTTCGTAGTCTACCCATTTGTACTTCAACTCGGCATCTGGCTTGGTTTGTTGGATAATAGCCAGCCTGTCCTGCATAAACGCGGTAGAGCTAGGGTTAAATTTAATCCACCAGCAAATATGCAGAAAAATCCATAATTGATATAAAACCAACCACGCGAAAAATAAAAAAATAAATCGCTTGAAATAGCCGCCTAAACTCAATGGACTGGCATTTTTTTTATTATTCAATAACCACTGCAGCACTTATAACGCCTTCATCATCTCTATAACAGATTTAGTCTCTGGCCTTACCCCACGCCAAATGTAAAAAGCTTCAGCAGCTTGTTCAACCAGCATACCTAAACCATCCGCAACTTGTGCCCCATTCGAGCGAGCTTGTGCCATAAACGACGTTTCGCGACCGTACATCATGTCATAAGCCAAACAATTTTCAGCAAAAATACTATTAGGAATGGGAAGCGCTGAATCGGTTAATCCTGTTGATGTAGCGTTAATAACAATGTCAAATTGATAATTTTTTAAGTTTGCATAAGTGCTGGCAGTTAACTGTTCTAAATGTCCAATCTGTTTGCTTAGCATACGTTCCGCCTTGTCAATAGTACGATTCGCAATCACTAAGCTGTCTAATCCGCAAGTCAGCAAAGGAGGCAATACACCCTCTGCAGCACCACCCGCTCCCAGTAGCAACACGCGTTTATTGTGCAGAATATGCCCTAAACGATGCGTAATATCGCGAATCAGGCCTGCACCGTCGGTATTGTCGCCATTTATTAGGTTATCTTTAAAGCTCAAAGTATTAACTGCACCAGCAGATTGAGCCCGGCTCGATAAGGTGCAGCAAAGAGAAAACGCCTCAAACTTAAAAGGTACGGTCACATTTACGCCCTTGTAACCCTGCGCAATCAAATCGTTAATCGTTGCCGCAAAACCATCTAATGGCGCCAAAATTCGCTCATAACTCAAATTCTGATGAGTTTGTTTTGCAAATGCAGCATGGATTAATGGTGATTTACTATGCGCGATTGGATTGCCGACGACCGCATAGCGCTCGATACCATGCACAGGCCCGGTATATTTATCGGTCATACCTTAACAATCTTTTAAATTCATTAAATGTGTTAATTATTCCAGGGTAAATTTGCCTGTTTCCAGCCATTGATCAAAGTACGCTGTTTTTGTGCATTGGCTTCACCTTCAAAGCCTTCCGCCATATTGAAGCTATTACTGTAGCCTAATTGCTGTGCAAGCACGGCGGCATTGTGACTGCGTCCACCAGTGCGACACATAAATATAATTGTTTTATCTTGAGCGACTTGGGCCTTTAACTGCGCCCCAAATTCCGCATTTGCAATCATTCCAGGATAAAACGCCCACTCAATATGCGTTGCATCTGGGACACGTCCTACCAAATCCAATTCAGCTTGGCTGCGCACGTCAACTAGTAAAGCAGAAGCTTGTTGAATTAATATATAAGCCTCTTTAGGGGTTAACTCTCCCAAATAAGGCAATTTTTTTTCAAGCGCACGATTTCTAGCTAAACTTAAAATATCATCAACATTTTGCATGGCAGACTCCACTTTAAATAGACAAGGCGAATTATAGCGCCAAAAGCTGTTTTACTAGCGCAAGATGTAAAACGCACTAAAGAGGTGCGTTTTTAGTTTAAATGCACAATATCTGTGCACACAATTATCGGGTTATTTATTAGATGAACTACACAAAGCCATTTATTGCTATTTTTTGCTGGCACAGTTCCTGCTAAAATAGCTTGTTAAAAGTTGATAGCAGAATATTTACTGTTTTGCATCATACAATTTACCCAATTATTCACCACACGTTACGCATTATTTAAGTCTGTTATTAAAATTTAGGAGATAGCAATGTCAGTTGCAAATGTAATGAAAATGGTAAAAGAAAACGACATCAAGTTTGT
>JAZKEJ010000077.1:0-19138 GCA_040387095.1 Pseudomonadota bacterium
TGTTATGAGGCGGTTTCCGGTGCGCGCATGCATGCGGCGTATTATCGCCCGGGCGGCGTGTATCGCGATTTACCGAATCAAATGCCGCAGCACGAAACCACCAAATTCCGCAGTGCAAAAGAAATCAATAAACTCAATGAAAATCGTCAGGGCTCATTCCTGGATTTTATTGAGGACTTTACCAAACGTTTCCCCACTTATATTGATGAATACGAAACACTATTAACCGATAACCGTATCTGGAAACAGCGTACGGTTGGTATCGGTGTGGTGTCACCTGAACGTGCACTGGCGCTGGGTTTTACGGGTCCAATGTTGCGCGGTTCTGGCATTGAATGGGATCTGCGTAAAAAACAACCTTATGAAGTGTATGCCAATTTAGATTTTGATATTCCTGTTGGCGTCAATGGTGATTGTTACGATCGCTATTTGGTGCGTATGGAAGAATTCAGGCAATCAAACAATATTATCAAACAATGTATTAACTGGTTGCGCGCGAATCCTGGACCAGTGATTACCACCGATAACAAAGTGGCACCACCTGACCGTGAAGGCATGAAAACCAATATGGAAGACATGATTCACCACTTTAAATTGTTTACCGAAGGCTTTCATGTGCCAGCTGGTGAGGCTTATGCGGCGGTAGAGCATCCAAAAGGTGAGTTTGGTATTTATATGGTGTCTGATGGCGCAAATAAGCCGTATCGCTTGAAGATTCGCGCACCAGGTTATCCCCACCTTGCCGCATTAGACGAAATGACACGCGGCCATATGATTGCTGACCTTGTCGCCATCATTGGCACGCAAGATATTGTATTTGGCGAAATTGATAGGTAGTTATGCTTAGTACAGAATCCATAGCAAAAATAGATTACGAGCTTACCAAATATCCTGCCGATAGACGACAGGCGGCGGTGATGAGTGCGCTGCGTATTGTGCAAACCGAACGTGGCTGGTTGTCAAAAGAAAGCATTACCGAAGTTGCCGAGTATTTGCGCATTCCGGAAATCGCAGCGATGGAAGTGGCGACTTTTTATAATATGTACGATTTGCAGCCCGTTGGAAAGTACAAAATCAGTATTTGTACCAATATTTCCTGCATGTTGCGCGACTCTGATGCGATTGTGACGCACCTGCAAAATAAGCTGGGTGTAGGTTTTAATGAAGTCACGTCAGATGGGAAATTCTGCTTGAAAGAGGGCGAGTGTATGGGTGCTTGCGGTGGCGCGCCCTTATTGATTGTGAATAACCATACCATGCATGAGTTTCTAACAGTGGATAAAGTCGACTCTATTTTAGAGGAGCTAAAATAGTGACAACTGGCGTAAAAATAGCAAGTGCAAAACCTGTGATGACCGATTTAAAAGGCCAGACTTTACTGACTTTGCGCTCACTCAATGAAGAGAATCCAGCTTCATTGGAGACCTATACCAAACTTGGCGGTTATGCCCAGTTAAAAACAATTGTCACAGAAAAAGTAAAAGCGATCGACATTATTAGCCAAATTAAAACGTCTAATTTACGTGGACGTGGCGGTGCAGGTTTTCCGACAGGCCTTAAATGGAGTTTTATGCCGCGTTATTACGACGGCACAAAATATCTGGTTTGCAACAGTGATGAAGGCGAACCGGGCACGTTTAAAGACCGCGATATCATTCGTTATAATCCGCACCAATTAATTGAAGGTATGGCGATTGCCGCCTACACATTGGGCGCACGCGTTGGCTACAATTATATCCACGGCGAAATCTGGCAAGATTATGATATCTTTGAAGCGGCACTGCATGAAGCCAAAGCAGCAGGATATTTAGGTGAAAATCTGTTTGGCAGCAATTTCAGTTTTGATTTGTACGCAGTGCATGGCTACGGTGCATATATCTGCGGTGAAGAAACCGCATTGATTGAATCCATTGAAGGAAAAAAAGGCCAGCCGCGTTTCAAGCCGCCATTCCCTGCCAGTTATGGTGTCTTCGGCAAGCCAACCAATGTGAATAATACCGAAAGTTACGCTTCGATTCCCTGGATTTTGCAGCATGGCGGCCAAGCGTTTGCTGATTTGGGCGTTCCTAATTCTGGCGGCACAAAATTATTTTCCGTATCAGGTCATGTGGAAAAACCGGGTAATTACGAAGTGAATATGGGTATGCCATTTGCTGAATTATTGGAATTGGCAGGCGGTATCTGGAAAGGCCGAAAGTTAAAAGCGGTGATTCCGGGCGGCCCATCGACTGCGGTGATGACCGCGGAAATGATTCAAAGCGCGACGATGGATTATGATGGTTTAAGCAAGGCAGGCTCTAGCTTAGGCGCAGGT
The DNA here is from genome assembly GCA_040387095.1 of Pseudomonadota bacterium. GTDB lineage: Bacteria > Pseudomonadota > Gammaproteobacteria > Burkholderiales > Methylophilaceae > Methylotenera_A. The sequence continues at coordinate 2,315 of JAZKEJ010000077.1, forward strand.
TCGATGATTGTGATGGACGACACGACCTGCATGGTTAAAACATTAAAACGTCTCAGCTATTTCTTTTATGAAGAGAGCTGCGGTCAATGTACGCCTTGCCGCGAAGGCACTGGCTGGGTCTATCGCGTGATCAGCCGTATCGTTGATGGCAAAGGCAAAATGGAAGATTTGGATTTATTAACCGATGTAAGCAACAACATTTCCGGGCGCACGATTTGCGCCTTGGGCGATGCTGCTGCCACGCCTGTGTTGAGTTTTATCAAGCATTTCAGGCACGAGTTCGAATATTATATTCAACATGGCAAAAGCATGGTAGAGCAAGATACTTTGCAGGCCAGTGGTATTGAAAACACGATGGCAAACGAACATGTGAGCGGCGTTGCAGTATTAACTGAGCGTGTGTATGCGAAAGACGGCAGCGATAAATTTGGAGCAGAGCCAATTGCTAAATATTGAAATTGATGGCAAACCATTAGAGGTCGAACACGGTAGTACCATTATTGATGCGGCGGATAAAGTCGGCATTGAAATTCCGCGTTTTTGCTATCACAAAAAATTGTCAGTAGCGGCTAACTGCCGCATGTGTCTGGTACAAGTTGAGAAATTCAATAAGCCATTACCAGCTTGCGCAACACCTGTGGCGGATGGCATGAAGATTTTTACTCGCAGTAAATCTGCAGTTGAAGCGCAAAAAAGCGTTATGGAATTTTTGCTGATTAATCATCCTCTTGATTGCCCAATTTGTGATCAAGGTGGTGAGTGCGATTTACAAGATATTGCTGTTGCTTACGGCGCTAGCGGCTCACGTTATACAGAAGAGAAACGCGTTGTTTTAAACAAAAATATTGGTCCATTGATTAGTACCGATATGACGCGTTGCATTCAATGCACACGCTGCGTACGCTTCCTGAAAGAAGTGGGTGGCATGCAGGAGCTGGGCCTTGTTGGCCGTGGCGAACATGCAGAAATCACTGCTTATGTCGATAAATCCGTCAACTCGGAATTGAGCGGCAATATCATTGATTTATGCCCGGTGGGTGCATTAACCAATAAACCGTTCCGTTATTCAGCCCGTAGCTGGGAACTGACACGTCGCCCAAGCATTGCGCCGCACGATGGTTTGGGTTCGCATATTGAAGTACATGTAAAAGACAATAAAGTGATGCGTGTGTTGCCGCGCGAAAAAGAAAGCATCAATGAATGCTGGTTGTCAGATCGTGACAGATATTCATATGTTGGCTTAAATAGCCCAGACCGCTTAAAAGCACCGATGATCAAGCACAATGGCGCTTGGGTGGAAACCGATTGGAAAACCGCTTTAGAGTTCGCCGCTGGTCAGATTAAAGATATTACCAATCAGCATGGCGCTGATTCCTTGGGTGTATTGGTTTCTCCCAATAGCACCATGGAAGAAGGCTATTTAATCAAACAATTAGCTAACGGTTTGGGTTGCGGCAATGTGGATTATCGCTTGCGTCAAACCGATTTTAGATTGGACGGCAAACGCGTGGGCACGCCATGGATGGGTTGTGATATTCAAGAGATCGAAGAGTTAGACCGTATATTGATTATTGGCTCTAATCTGCGTAATGAGCATCCATTGTTAGCGCAACGTTTCCGTAAAGCTGTTGCCAATGGTGCTGAATTATCCATCGTCAGTCCCCTGGACAATGATCCGTTAATGCAGATTGCACACAAAGTGATTGTGCGCCCAAACGATATGGTGAATGTGCTGGGCCAGATTTTAAAAGCTATGTCTGGTTTGCAACGTTTGTCACTTTGTCTGCCGCCGTCATTAAATGCCTTGCTGGAAACCATTAAAGTACGCCCGAATACACAAGCAATGGCTGAGAGTTTAGCGGGTTTAGCTGGTTTAAATGGCACAGTAGATCTAGTTGCGCCAAAAGTGGGTATTTTCTTGGGCAATATGGCCTTAAGTGATCCGCGTTTCACTGAAATGTATAGCGTAATGGAAGCGATTGGCGGCATTTGCGGTGCCAAAGGTGGTATTTTGCCGGCCGCCGCCAATAGCACCGGTATGCATTTAATGGGTGTAATGCCGAACAGTATAGGTATGCACGCGCGTGCCATGCTGGAAGTGCCGCGTAAAGCTTATTTATTATTGAATATCGAACCAGAGTTAGATTGTCAGCATGCTGCGCTCGCTAAAGCAGCTATGGCGCAAGCTGAATGCGTTGTTGCTTTGACTGCATTTAAATCCGAAGCGCTGGAAAATGCTGATGTGTTGTTACCGATTGCGCCGTTTACGGAAACATCTGGCACATTTATGAGCATGGAAGGGCGCGTGCAGAGTTTTGCCGCAGCAGCTAAACCGTTAGGAGAGTGCCGGCCTGCCTGGAAAGTATTGCGTGTTTTAGCCAACACACTGGGTTTACAAGGTTTTGATTTTGACAGCAGCGAAGCGGTTAAATCTGCCATTTTTAATGGTGAAAAACCCTCTGAAGTGGTGTGGCGTAACTTAAATAATAATTTAAAAGAACTCGTCGAAATCGAAGTCAATATCAAATCTGACGGCTTGCAGCGTATCGGTGAAGTGCCGCAGTATGAGTCGGATCCAATCGTGCGCCGCTCTGTGCCATTGCAAAAAACCAAATATAATATTCGACCAATGGCTCGTATGCGTGCCGAACAAATCGCGCAATTAGGTTTGGTTGAAGGCGATATTGTGTTGGCAAGCCAGGACAAAGGTAGCGCAGTTTTACAAGTTAAGCTGGATAATCATGTCGCCATGGGTTGTGTACGCGTTGCAGCATCGCATGAGTTAACCACAGGTTTGGGTGATTTAATGGGCGATATTACCATTGAAAAGACCAGCAAAGAACTCTACCGGCCTTATGAAACCACCATGATGAAAGTGGTTGCGTAATGGAATTTTTAGCGAATTTATTTGGCAGCTATTGGCCGGCAGTTGAGTTAACAAGCTGGACGCTGATCAAAATTATTGCCATTGTATTGCCGTTAATGATTGCGATTGCTTATTTAACATTGGCTGAGCGCAAAGTGATTGGCTTTATGCAAGTGCGTATTGGGCCGAATCGCGTGGGTTACTTCGGCTTGCTGCAACCGCTGGCAGATGGTGTAAAACTGTTATTTAAAGAAATTATTATTCCCACCGCCTCTAATAAAGCCTTATTTTTAATTGGGCCCGTGTTGGCAATTGCACCAGCCTTTGCCGCTTGGGCGGTAATCCCGTTTGATGCAACACTGGTTTTGGCGAATATTGATGCTGGTTTGCTGTACATTTTAGCCATGACTTCAGTCGCAGTGTATGGTGTGATTATCGCGGGTTGGGCATCTAACTCTAAATATGCGTTTTTAGGTAGCTTACGTTCTGCGGCACAAATTGTGTCTTACGAAATTGCCATGGGTTTTGCGCTGGTTGGTGTATTGATGTGCGCAAATTCACTCAATTTAGGCAAAATCGTGATGGGTCAGGCCGGTGGTTTCTGGCACTGGTATTTCATCCCATTATTCCCATTGTTTATCGTTTATTTTATCAGCGCAGTGGCAGAGACCAATCGCGCGCCGTTCGACGTAGCAGAAGGTGAATCGGAAATTGTGGCTGGTTTCCATGTGGAATATTCAGGCATGGCGTTCGCAATCTTTTTCTTGGCTGAATATGCGAATATTTGGCTGGTTTGCGCACTTGCCGCAACCATGTTTTTGGGTGGCTGGCTATCACCTGTGCCATTTTTACCAGATAGCATTTTATGGTTTTTGGCTAAAATGTGTGCGCTTGTATTCTTCTTTTTATGGTTTAGGGCAACGTTTCCGCGCTATCGTTACGACCAGATTATGCGTCTGGGCTGGAAAATATTTATTCCGATCACATTGGTGTGGATTATATTTGTAGGCGCAATGATGCAGACTTCGTTAGGGCATTTATTCCACTAATTATGTTTAAACAGATTAAAAATACGCTGGGTAGTTTAATGCTGTGGGAACTGCTAAAAGGCATGGCGCTCACAGGTCGTTACTTCTTCGCGCGCAAAATTACCATTCAATATCCTGAGGAACGCACGCCGCAATCCAATCGTTTCCGTGGCTTGCATGCGCTACGTCGTTATCCGAATGGTGAGGAACGTTGTATTGCCTGTAAGTTATGCGAGGCAGTTTGCCCGGCGCTGGCGATTACCATCGAATCCGAACAGCGCGAAGACAATACGCGCCGTACCACGCGCTACGATATTGATTTAACCAAGTGTATATTTTGTGGCTTATGCGAGGAATCCTGCCCCGTAGACAGCATTGTGGAAACGCGGATTTTTGATTATCACGGCGAGCAGCGCGGCGATCTGATCTACACCAAAGAGATGTTGTTAGCGGTGGGCGATAAGCATGAAAAACAGATTGCTTTAGATCGTCTGCAAGATAAAACTTTCCGGTAATTTTTAAATGCATATTTTATACAATCAAACATCGAATAATTAAACTGATGATATTTAGCGATTTTATTTTTTACACTTTAGCGGCAATTTTACTGTTTGCAGGCATTCGCGTCATTACAACCCGTAACCCCGTGCATGCAGCTTTGCATTTGGTGTTGGCGTTTTTTACAGCGTCTGGCATCTGGTTGTTGCTGGAGGCGGAATTTTTGGCGATTGCCTTAGTGCTGGTTTATGTCGGTGCGGTGATGGTGCTGTTTTTATTCGTGGTGATGATGCTGGATATTAATGTCGATAAACTGCGCGAAGGATTTTGGGATTACCTGCCTATGGCTGGCACCATTGGTTTGTTGATGGCGGTAGAAATGGTGATGGTGTTAAGCGGTAAATATTTTATGCCGACTACCGTTGCTAATAAGCCGGCAGATTACAGCAATACTGCAGACCTGGGGCGTGTGTTGTATACCGATTACTTATTGCCGTTCGAGCTGGCGTCAGTCGTCTTATTGGTTGCGATTATTGCCGCGATTGTATTAACGCTCAGAGATCGTCAGGATAATAAATCAATGAATCCCGCTAAACAAGTTTTGGTTAAAAAGAAAGATCGATTACGTATTGTAAAAATGGACGCCGTAGTTGAAGCGCCGCCAGTAGAAACGCCAGGCACAGAAAAGGACAAATCATAATGGTATCAGTTGGGTTATCGCACTATCTGGTGCTGGGCGCGCTATTATTTGCAATCAGTGTGATCGGTATTTTCTTGAATCGCAAAAACGTGATTATCTTGCTGATGGCAATCGAGTTAATGCTGCTGGCAGTTAACCTTAATTTCATTGCATTTTCACATTACTTAAATGATATTGCTGGCCAGGTTTTCGTATTTTTTATACTCACTGTTGCAGCGGCAGAGTCGGCGATCGGCCTAGCTATTTTAGTCGTGTTATTCCGTAATTTGCGCACTATTAATGTGGATGACCTCGACTCCTTAAAAGGTTAACACCTTAACAATTAAAAATAGATAAAAAATGACACTGCCACAAATTTCCTTGTTAATTGTTTTATTGCCTTTAGTCGCTGCAGCGATTGTCGGTATATTTGGCCGTCATTTACCACGCGCCAGTGCACACTGGTTAACGATTACAGGCGTAGGCGCTGCGTTCGTATTGTCTGTCATAGTGTTTAAAGCCACATTAAATGGCTACACAGCTAACTACAACTTGTATACTTGGTTAACTTCTGGTGATATTCAATTTAACGTTGGATTTTTAATCGATAATTTAACGGCCATAATGATGGTTGTGGTGACATTTGTATCGCTGATGGTGCATGTTTACACCATCGGTTACATGAGCGAAGACCCTGGATACAGCCGCTTTTTCAGCTACATTTCCTTGTTTACATTCTCTATGCTGATGCTGGTGATGAGCAATAACTTCATGCAGCTGTTTTTTGGCTGGGAAGCAGTTGGCTTGGTTTCTTATTTGCTGATTGGTTTTTGGTACACACGTCCAACGGCTATTTACGCTAATTTAAAAGCATTTTTAGTGAATCGTGTTGGCGATTTTGGCTTTTTATTGGGAATAGGCATGGTGCTGTATTACACTGGCAGCCTGGATTACGCAACAGTGTTTAAATTGGCGCCGTCTTTGGCGGATGTGCAAGTTAATCTCATTCCTAAAGTGTCTTGGTCGTTAATGACAATCACCTGCATTTTGCTGTTTATCGGTGCAATGGGTAAATCGGCGCAGGTACCATTGCATGTTTGGCTGCCAGATTCAATGGAAGGCCCAACGCCGATTTCGGCACTAATTCATGCCGCAACTATGGTAACGGCTGGTATTTTTATGGTGGCACGTATGTCGCCGTTATTTGAGTTATCCACCACAGCATTGTCGTTTGTGATGATTATCGGCGCGATTACCGCCTTATTTATGGGTTTCTTGGGCATTATCCAAAACGATATTAAACGCGTGGTGGCTTATTCAACGCTTTCACAACTAGGTTATATGACGGTCGCTTTAGGCGCATCAGCTTATTCAGTCGCGATTTTTCACTTAATGACGCATGCGTTTTTTAAAGCCTTGCTGTTTTTAGCAGCTGGTTCAGTGATCATGGGCATGCATCATGATCAGGATATCCGCAATATGGGCAACTTGAAAAAATATATGCCTGTGACTTGGATTACTTCATTAATCGGTTCACTGGCACTAATCGGCACGCCATTTTTTGCAGGTTTTTACTCAAAAGATAGCATCATTGAAGCGGTTAAGTTTTCAGAAATCACTGGCAGCGGTTTTGCCTATTTTGCGGTATTAGCTGGAGTTTTCGTTACAGCGTTTTATTCATTTAGATTGTACTTTTTGGTATTCCACGGCAAAGAGAAATGGCGCGATGCTGCTCATTCACATGATGTACATCATGATAACGCACACCATGATGATATACACAGTCATCATCATGGCTTAAATCCTGCAGACGACCCGCATGAGCCAGGCTGGGTGGTGAAATTGCCACTGATTTTACTGGCGATACCTTCATTAATCATCGGCTATATTGCGATTGAGCCTATGCTATTTGGCGACTTTTTCAAGGGTGTGATTTTTGTGAATAACGAAGCGCATCCTGCCATGGAACATTTAACGCATCACTTTCATGAAATACTACATTCGCCAGCAGGCATGGCTTTGCATGGCTTGATGACCTTGCCATTTATGCTAGCTGCTGCTGGTGTCTTAATGTCTTGGTTCTTTTATATGAAACGGCCCGATATTCCAGCCGCCATCCAGAAAAAATTCCATTTTATTTACCAAATTTTAGAAAACAAATACGGCTTTGATGCATTTAATGAGCGTTTTTTTGCAGGCGGCGCGCGTTTTCTCGGTGAAAAATTGTGGAAAATCGGCGATATTCAATTAATAGATGGCACGATGGTAAACGGCACAGCACGTTTAATTGGGCGTATCTCCGGCAAAGTCCGCCATTTGCAATCCGGCCTGATTTACCACTATGCCTTTGCCATGATTATCGGTGTGTTTTTGTTTTTAACTTTCTTTATCAAAATAAATTAGATGATGCCAATGGGTTTTTTAAATAGCCATGTGTTAAGTTTTTCCATCTGGCTGCCAATTTTGGCAGGCTTTGTGGTCTTGCTGTTAGGTAACGACAACAAACCAAACTTCACCCGTTGGCTTGCATTAGCAGGCAGCTTGTTAGCGTTTGCAGTGACCTTGCCGCTCTACACACAGTTTAATTACGCCGATGGCGGTTTTCAGTTTCAGGAGTTGGCGCGCTGGATTCCCGCATTTAATGTGAATTATCACCTAGGAGTAGATGGCATTGCAGCGCCATTAATATTGCTGACCAGTTTTACAACGGTGATTGTGGTGATTGCGGCTTGGGAAGTGATTACCAAAAATATTGCTCAATATATGGCGGCATTCTTGATCATGAGTGGGTTGATGATTGGCGTGTTTAGTGCATTAGATGGCTTGCTTTATTATGTGTTCTGGGAAGCGATGCTAATCCCCATGTTCTTGGTGATAGGCATTTGGGGTGGCGAAAACCGGGTTTATGCGACGATTAAGTTTTTTCTTTATACCTTGCTTGGTTCACTGTTGATGTTGGTGGCATTTATCTATCTTTATCATCAAACCGGTAGTTTTGAGATTATCGATTATTACCAATTGCCCCTACCGTTAAATGCACAAGTGCTGATTTTTATGGCGTTTTTTATGGCGTTTGCGGTCAAAATCCCAATGTGGCCAGTACATACCTGGTTGCCGGATGCCCACGTAGAAGCGCCGACAGGCGGCTCTGTGGTGTTAGCGGCGATTATGCTAAAACTGGGCGGCTATAGTTTTCTGCGTTTCGCCATGCCAATCGCGCCAGATGCTGCGCATTATTTATCTGGCTTTATGATCACATTATCGCTTATTGCGATTGTCTACATTGCGCTAGTAGCACTGGTACAAAAAGACATGAAAAAGCTGATTGCCTATTCTTCTATCTCGCACATGGGTTTTGTCACGCTAGGTTTCTTCTTATTCAGTCAATTGGGTTTAGAAGGCGCAATCGTACAAATGATTTCACATGGCTTTATTTCGGCCGCCATGTTCCTGTGTGTGGGTGTGTTGTATGACCGCATGCATAGCCGCCAGATTGCTGATTACGGAGGAGTGGTCAATACCATGCCTGTATTCGCGTCATTTGCTGTTTTATTTGCAATGGCCAATAGCGGCTTGCCGGGTACTTCAGGTTTCGTCGGTGAGTTTATGGTGATTCTAGCTGCAGTTAAATACAATTTCTGGGTTGGTTTTTTAGCCGCAACTACTTTGATATTTGGCGCGGCTTACAGCTTATGGATGGTGAAACGTGTTTTTTATGGCGATATTGCCAACAAACATGTGGCTGAGTTGAAAGATTTAAATAAACGCGAATTGTTGATATTAAGCCTATTAGCCTTAATGGTGCTTGGTTTTGGTGTTTACCCACAACCCATTACCGAATTTACACACGCGACTGCTGCACAATTTTTGAATCATATGGCAATCAGTAAGTTGCCAGTTGCTGGGCTTTAAGTCTTAAAGGCTAAATAGTTAAATCATGGAATATATCAAAACTGACATTATCACAGCCTTGCCTGAACTCACTGTCTTATGCATGGCGATGTTTATTTTGTTGCTGGATTTGTTTATCAAGCCGAAAAATCGCATCGTTATTTATGGTTTGGCACAATTTACACTATTAGCAGCCGCTTATTTTACGGTCAGTACCTACAATCCAGCTGTCGGCTATGCTTTTTCCAATATGTTTGTCGATGATCCGCTGGCAGACATATTAAAACTGATGACGTTTTTGGGTACATCAATGATGCTGGTATATACCCGTCAATATATGCAGCAACGCGGCATGTTCAGAGGCGAATATTATGCGATGGTGCTGTTTGCGCTGTTAGGCATGATGATCATGATTTCTGGCCAAAGTATGCTGACTATTTATATGGGTTTAGAGTTACTTTCGCTTTGCTTATATTCATTGGTTGCATTTGACCGAGACAATGCCCGCGCCACTGAAGCTGCAATGAAATACTTTGTATTGGGGGCGTTAGCTTCTGGCATGTTGTTATATGGCATGAGCATGATTTACGGCATGACTGGCACCTTGAATATTTCAGAAATCAGCAGTGCTTTGCTGGAAACCAATCCTAAAAACCCGGTGCTGATTTTAGGCTTGGTATTTATCGTTGCTGGATTAGCATTTAAATTTGGCGCAGTGCCTTTTCAAATGTGGGTGCCTGACGTCTATCAGGGCGCGCCAACTTCCATTACCATGTTAATCGGCTCTGTACCAAAATTTGCAGCATTTGCAATTACGGTACGCTTACTTGCACAAGGACTACAGCCTTTGGCAATCGATTGGCAGGATATGCTGTTGATTATGGCGGTGCTATCCATTGCCATTGGGAATATCACCGCGATTGCACAAACCAATTTAAAACGCATGTTGGCATACTCCACTATTTCACATGTCGGTTTTTTACTATTTGGATTGATGAGTGCTAATCTAAACGGTTTTGCTTCAAGCATGTTTTACATCACTGCTTATGTATTAATGACGCTGGCAGGCTTTGGCATGATTTTGCTGTTAAGTCGTCAAGGCTTTGAGGCTGAGAATTTAGATGATTTAAAAGGACTGAATCAGCGTAGCCCTTGGGCGGCTTTTTTGATGTTAATTACAATGTTCAGCATGGCTGGTATCCCACCAACTTTGGGCTTTTATGCCAAATTTACGGTGTTACAAGCAGCACTTCAGGCAGGATTTTTATGGGCCGTAGTATTTGCTGTATTAATGGCGGCCATCGGTGCTTTTTACTATTTGCGCATTGTTAAATTGATGTATTTTGATGCGCCTAAAGATGCTACACAGATTAATGCACCAATTGATATGCAACTGGTACTCAGTGTTAATGCGGTTGCGTTGTTATTGTTAGGTATTATGCCGCAAACCCTGATGCAAATTTGCGGTGTAGCGATAGCACTCAGTCTGCAATAGGTTGTCAAGTTTTACATCCCAATTCAATTACCTGTAACCATCATTCATGACGCAAACTATTATCTTACTATTAGCATTTGTTGCGGCTAATTTACCTTGGTTTTCTAATAAACTGTTCTACGCAATAGCATTAAAATCAAATGTTAAGAATTTAGCATGGTGCTTATTAGAGCTGGTTATTTTGTACTTAACCGTTGCAGCGCTTAGCTTTTATGCGGAATATGCCACTTTGGGACAGGTGTCAGCGCAAGGCTGGGAATTTTATACCGTTACTTTTAGCTTGTTTTTAGTATTTGCGTTTCCTGGATTTATTTATAAAGTGTTGTGGAAAAAGTAGAAGCTAGCTGGGCTAGCTTCTACAGTATTTATATACACATTAGAAAATCCTACGACCATCGCAAAGCAAGCTTGCGTGGCCATCTAAACCTTTGTTAAGGCAGTTTTTAACAATACCAGTTAAGATTTCTTCATCCCAACCATTCACCCAATCGCCATGGGCAGAATAGCCTGCTGTACCCAAAGTAGGTGCGTAATTATCACTTGCTAATCGCCACGTGGTAGTTCTAGTGGCTTTTTTGACTGTATAAAATACATTCAGAGTAATTTGCGGAATAGCAACTGGATGCGTAACAGGGCAGCCAGTATAGTAATTTTCATACTTCATATGATCTTGATGGTTAGGGCTATCTAAATTTTTTCCATCCCAGCATTGGGGGAAGGTTAGTGTGAATTGTATCTTGTCACCAACTTCGCAGTATTCACCAGTCGGTATGGTGTAATGCCACTTATCTCCAGTTGTTCTAGTTGAATTGGGGCCGGGACCACAAGCAAAACGACCTCTTCCGGCTTCACTTTGGTTAGTGGCTCGGCTATTTCCAGCAATCATTCTCAAACCTTTTGGTGGAGTATTAAGCACTGTTAAGCCGGGCGTTGTTTTGTAATAAAAAATTGAATCATCTGGCACAAGTGGCGAATTATCCGAAGTATCAATGATAGAAGGAATCCAATAAGCACTATTATTTGCTGTTCCGCCTTTACAGGTGCTTGTGCCTGTTGTTGACAGTGCCATCAAGTTTGACTTGTAGTCAAGTGAAGTATTGCCAAAGAACGTATGATGGTGTGCAGCTCCCTGTTGATTGGGGTAAATAATAGGGTCATCATTGCCCATATGACTTGGCTTGCAATTGATTCTAAATGCTGCGCCTCCAGTGCCAGGTTGATAAGAGGTAGGCTCAATCCTCAACGCAGAGTGTCCGACTGCTGGAAGCATATTTTTACTAATGTCGACGGCAGGCATCAGCAAAGTTTGAATAATATTATTTGTCGTAGGAGTTGTAGGCGTTGTTATTAACGGATCTGTCGTAGCAACTATTACAGGCTCGGCTGTGGGAGCAGTTGTAGTTGTTGGTGAAGTTGTAGTGCTTGTTGTAGTAGTTGGTGCAGTTGTAGTACTTGTTGTGGTTGTGGTCGATGTGATTGTTTTAATTGGTTTTTTAGTAGAAAATCCCAAAACAGTTACATTTTTACTGCCAATAGTTGTACCTGTTACTGAGCTGGAGCTAGTCGTTTTGAAGCTAGCAAATAAACCACCAATATTCCTAACTGGTGAAGCGCGTGACACAATACTTTTTTTGATTGGGCCTATAGTACACAAATCTTTTGTCTGAAGAGAGTTAACAAGCTCGTTAGGCGTTACTTTTCCAAAGCCAGTTAATGGTGCACGATCAGAATATTGCATCACGCCTCTATTGTCACGCCACTTGTAAATTTCCGCATTTGTATGATTGCTTACTATTAAGCTCAACAAAGGTATTGTTATCAATAGCGCCTGTGGACGAAAAATTAAATTAATCATAGCGGTACCCTACTATTTGTTTATTGAGTTTACATTTTAGTTAAGATTAAACGCCTAAGTCAATGAATTGAAAATAAATAATCTAACGGACTTCTTGTAAATAACATTTAGATATAATAAAGTTTTTTCCATTGTTTTTAAAAGATAAGTTCTCATTTGAATTATTATTGACTAAATAATGTTAAGAAATTATTGCCTTAATGTAATAAAATCTAACTAAATATTTTATGTTGTAAATAGACTAAGGTTACCTAAATGCGCTTGGATAATGAAAGAGAAAGCAGCAACGTTGAGGATAGGCGTAGCAGCGGCTCGTCGATAGGTGGAAAGAGCATTGGAATAGGAACAATTGCATTGGCGCTGGTTGCGATGTATTTTGGGGTTGATCCGTCCGTTGTACTTAATATGGGGCAGGGATTAAATCAGCAAGCACCAGCTGAGGCGCAACCGATTCCGCAAGATGACCCAATGGCCGTTTTTGTGGCAAAAGTATTGGGCAGCACCGAAGATACTTGGGGCAAAATATTTGCAGACGCTGGGCAGCAATATCCTGCACCTAAATTGGTTTTATTCAGCGGACAAACGCCGACTGCCTGCGGTACAGGGCAGTCGGCAATGGGTCCTTTTTATTGCCCAGGTGATAGCAAAGTCTATATCGATTTACAATTTTACCAAGATTTAAAAACGCGTTTCAATGCGCCTGGCGATTTTGCGCAGGCTTATGTTATCGCGCACGAGGTAGGACATCATATTCAGCATGTGGTGGGTACCTCAGACAAAGTACAACAAGCGCGCCAAAATGCGCGTGATGAAGCGGAAGCCAATCAATTATCTGTACGTTTAGAGTTGCAAGCCGATTGCTATGCGGGTATCTGGGCGCATCATGCGGATGGCGAAAATCGTATTTTAGAAGCGGGTGATGTAGAAGAAGCCATGACGGCTACCGCCGCTATTGGCGATGATGCGCTACAAAAACAGGCGCAAGGTTATGCGGTGCCTGACAGTTTTACGCATGGCACGTCAGAGCAGCGTAAGCATTGGTTTAATCAAGGATTAACATTAGGCGATGTGAATAAGTGTGACACGTTTAATATGGCTGCTATCTAAATAATGGATATTGATTTAACTGAATACACCATTAGCTCTGAAACAATTGCTTCTGGCGGTATGCTAACCGTTAAACGCGATTTTGTGCGCTTGCCAAATGGTCATACCAGTCAACGTGAGTACGTTGTACATCCTGGTGCAGTCGTAGTAGTGCCACTTTTACCAAATGGACATATTATTTTAGAGCGGCAGTTTCGCTATCCATTACATCAAGTATTTATCGAATTGCCGGCAGGAAAAATAGATGCAGGCGAAGAAATCCTAATCACAGGCCAGCGTGAACTGCTGGAAGAAACAGGTTACAGCGCAAACGATTGGGTAAAGTTAGGCCATCAGCACCCTTGCATCGGCTATTCTAATGAGGTGATTCATATATATTTGGCGCGCGGTTTAAGTGCGGGCGCGCATCAGCGCGATGCAGATGAATCGCTGGAAGTATTTAAAGCTTCTTTTTCAGATTGTATGCAAATGATTCAAGCAGGTGAAATAACCGATGGCAAAACAATTGTGGCACTATTTTTTGCAGAAAAATACCTGACTCAGCATGGTTAACTACAAGCAGTTAATTCGCTGATGGCTAAAATATTAATCGTAGGCTGCGGTGATTTAGGTACAGAAATTGCCACATTGCTGCACCAATCTCAGCATGAGGTGATTGGATTAAGAATCAGCCAGCAAAGTTTGCCGCACCATATGCAAACGATTCAAGCTGATGTGACGAAAGTGCATATTTTAAATCCGCTAAAAAATCTTAACCCTCATATCATTATTTATTGCATTGCAGCCAGTGCACAGACCGATGAAAACTATCACGCGCATTATGTGCAAGGCTTGAAAAACGTATTAACAACGCAAGCAAATAATAATCAATTACAACATGTATTTTTTGTTTCAAGCACGCGCATGTATGGTCAAAACACACAGGAAATTTTAAATGAAAATTCATCAACAATACCTGCTGATTTTGGCGGTGAGCGATTATTAGAAGCGGAAGAGCTATTAACTAAGCTGTCCTGCAAAACAACCTCATTGCGCCTTTCGGGCATTTATGGGCCAGGCAGGTTGTATTTAGTTAATACTGCAAAAGATATAAATCGCTGGCCTGTGAATAATAGCTGGAGCAATCGCATTCATCGCGATGATGCAGCGCGTTTTATTGCATTTTTGGTAGAAAAAAGTTTGGCGCAACAATTGGTAGAACGCTGCTATATTGTCACAGACGATATGCCTACATTGCAATACGATGTGCTCATTTGGTTGGCAACTCAGCAGCACGTAGACACCAGTCATATTCAGCGACCTGCAATAAAAGGCGGCAAGCGCTTAAGTAATCAGCGCCTGCGTGCAACTGGTTTTAAATTGCAGTATCCAGATTATCAAACCGGCTATTCTTCTGTGCTAGCCTCACTTTCTAAAAGTTAAGTCAAAATAAATGTTAAGTCACAAGTTTAGTAGCATATTGCATGGGTTTTTTTGCCTCATGATCACTGTAGCGGCGGTTGCGGAAGAGAATGGTCATTTTGATGAATGGCTTAGCAGATTAAAATCTGAGGCGTTAGCTGCGGATATTTCAACGCAGACGATCGATGAGACATTTGAAAATGCACAATATTTACCGCGGGTGATTATTTTGGATCGCGGACAGCCAGAATTTATTTCACCTTTTTTAAGCTATGTAGAAAAACGCGTAACGCCTAAAAGAATTAACGAAGGCAGAGGATTGCTGTATGAACAGGCTGCGCTTTTAAGCAGAGTGGAAATGCAGTATGGAGTACCCAAACAAATATTAATGGCGTTTTGGGGTTTGGAAACCAATTACGGTAGCAATAAAGGAAATTTTGCACTTCCGTCCACACTCATGACTTTAGCTTATGACGGGCGTCGTGCTGAATTTTTTCGCAGTCAATTATTCGATACGATGCGTATTGTGGATGGTGGACATAATACAGTAGCAGGTATGCTTGGCTCTTGGGCTGGAGCGATGGGCCATATGCAATTTATGCCAACTACCTTAATTAAATATGGCGTTGATGCTGATGCTGATCGGCGAATTGATATTTGGACATCGCTGCCAGATGCATTTGCCTCCGCGGCAAATTACTTAAATCAGGTGGGTTGGCGCAAAACCGAGGTTGCGGCACTAGAAGTGAAGTTGCCAAGTCAATTTGATTACAGTCAGGCCAGATTGAATTACCGCCAACATGCTATGTACTGGTCAAAGCTGGGCGTGTTGGATATAGAGGGCAATGCTCTGCCAGAGCTGGCAGAAGCGGCGATTTTGCTACCGCAAGGGCAATATGGCCCTGCTTTTATGGTGTTTCATAATTTTGATGTCATCATGGATTGGAATCGCTCGGTTAATTATGCTTTATCTGTTGTACATTTATCCAATCAATTGATGACAGACAAGCCAATAGTGGCAGGTAGTTTTGCCGAAAAAGAAGCGTTAAGTTTCGACCAAATGTGGGCATTGCAAGCTAAGTTAAACGAACTGGGGTTTGATTGCGGCCAGCCTGATGGCTTCCCTGGTTTAAAAACACAGGCTGCCATTCGGCAGTATCAAGCTACTCAGCACATAGTACAAGACGGCTATGCCAGCCCAAGTTTATATCAGCGCTTATTTCAACCTTAAATTGGTGATTGGCTACGAGTTCTGAACCAGCCTGTAAGACTTGCTCTTGCTCGCTTGGCAGGACGTACTTCGTGCCAAAATTTGGCAGACAAAAATAGCACCAACTTGCCTGCAGTTGGCAATATATCTAAGTGTTCATATTCATTTAAATGCAACCTCAATTCGCCGCCATCATCAGCTTGCCAATCTGCGTTTAAATACAGAATACTGCTCAATTGCCGCGCTTTTGTATCGTCGTGCGCATTTAAGCCGTGACTAAACTGATCCAAATGTTTTTGGTAAATTCCCCCAATTGGATATAAGGCTAAATGCGCTTCAAGCGAATGTAAATTCATAAACAAATGCTGGTTAAGTGCCTCTTTTAGTGCCTGCATCTTGGCAAAATAAGCTTGAATATTTAAATTCTGACTATCTTCTTCCAGCCAAAAAATATGGTCGCCACGAACGCTGGATTGTTGTGATTGATTGATTAAACCCATTTTGGCTGCGCGCATCTCATGACTGGCATAGCGCTCATAAATCTCGTGGTGCAAGGCGGTGATAATATTTGCAGGCAAAAAATCATCAGAAATGACATAACCATGAATGCTGAGCGTATCTATTAATTCATCGAAATTTGCTTGCTGTATTTTTTGCGCTTCCACAACGCAATTATACCAGTGTGCGTTTGCGTGCAAGCTTGTATTAAGCTAAAATTCGCACTTCGCAAAAATCGCGGAAAATATAGGCGGTTAGCTCAGTTGGTTAGAGCGCTTGGTCGACATCCAAGAGGT
>JAZKEJ010000078.1:0-1089 GCA_040387095.1 Pseudomonadota bacterium
GCGCGAAGTAATTAAGGATAGAGCAGAATTTGGCATATTGGGTGTTTAAGCATAGATGCCAATTATGCGAAACTTAAAGATACTAATTGTCTGCGAATATACTTCTAATATTTTTGGTGGTGAGGCGATGTTGCCTCTGAATTATTTTAGATATTTAGAAAAAAATCACCATAGTTTAATTGATCACAGATTAGTACTTCATCGAGCAGATTAAAGACTTTGAAAATTATCGCTTGGATTGATTAGTTGACTATATTTACCAGGTAACCAATTTTGTGCTGAGGTATTTATAACATTTTATGTGGGATAAAAAAACGCAAGATATTTTAGCCATTTACAAAAAAGCAGTTGGAGATTTAACTTGATAAAAATAATTAATGCGTTAAAACAACACAGCAGGGCGGCAATTTATGTATTGCTGGTGATATTTTTGATCATCACTTTTCGCGACGCACTACATGAGCAATTAATTAGAGTGACACATGAAGAGCGCTATTCACATGCGCCTTTAGTTTTTTTTATGGCGCTTTATTTGATTTGGATTAAACGTTTTGAAATTAAAAATCATAATAATGATCCTTGGATTGGCGTAGCGATTACCGTTTTTGCAGGTGTCGCCCTCATCATCGGTGAACTTAGTGCAATATGGACGATTGTGCAATATGGTTTTCTATTGATGTGTTTTGGATTGGCTTGGGCCATGATAGGAAAACAAATCAAGAAAATATTGATTCCTTTCCTACATCTTTTCTTGGTCATTCCCTTGCCTTATATGTTGGATGTAATGCTTTCTGGCAAGATGCAATTGGTGTCTTCTGATTTAGGTGTGGCCATTAGTCGTTTGCTTGGCATGACGGTTTATCAAGATGGCAATATTATCGATTTAGGCATATACAAACTGCAAGTAGTAGAGGCTTGCAGTGGGCTTAACTATATGTACCCATTAATGACGATTGGTCTAATGATGGGATATATGTATAAAGCGCCATTTTATGCGCGCGCCATCCTGTTTTTATCCAGTGTACCAATCAGTATTGTGATGAATAGTGCGCGTATTGCAATTGTAGCTGTGCTTGTAAATCATTCTGG
>JAZKEJ010000078.1:1189-10440 GCA_040387095.1 Pseudomonadota bacterium
ATATTGGCCTCGTTATCAACTTTTACAATTAAGCACCGTGATGAAATAACGCCAGAAAGAGCATACTTTAGCTCGTTTCCTTTAGAGATTAATGGTTGGAAAGGTCGAACTTATGAATTTGAAAATGGTGAAAATGAAATATTACAATTAAAAGACTATCTTTTAGTTAACTACAATAAAGCTAATACCAATATCAATTTATATGCTGGTTATACCGACTCACAAAGGTCGGGTTCTGTCCCACACTCCCCTAAAGCATGTATTCCTGGAGGAGGATGGGAAATTACAAATACTAAGCTACATGAAGTTTTTATCGACGACCAAAAAACAATTAAAGTAACACGCATGTTGATATCAAAAGGGGAATCAAAGCAATTGGTTTACTATTGGTTTCATCAGCGTGGGCGGGATTTATCAAATGAATTTTCGATGAAGTTCGCACTATTATTTGATGCAATTAAAATGAATAGAACTGACGGAGCAATTGTGCGCTATACCATTCCCGTTTATAAATCGGAGATGGAATCAGATAGAGTGATAAGCGAATTTATTCGTGAAACTTATCCGTTATTGCCACGCTTTATCCCAAATTAAAGGATTTTTATTGAGTATGTAACCTAATGTGCAATTGCATGGTGGCCGAAAAATGTTTGCACATTTTATATTTAGGTAAAAGTGAATTCTAAAAAATTATAGATGATATGCGAGTTATGAAAAAGTAAGAATTATCTACTTCACCGCGTCATACTTCGCTATCTATACTTGTATTTACGAAATTATATCCGCAGTAATTGTGTTAACAAGGTCATTTGCCAGCCACTGTAAAAGTTCGGAATGTTAAGGGGTTAAAACAACTTTCCGGCAATCTTCCTGTTTTTCGTTAAAAATCTCATAGCCTTTAGCCGCATCTTCTAATGACATTCTATGCGTAATAATGTCAGCCGGGCTTAAATCGCCGTTTTCAATAAATCCTAATAATTCAGGCAAATATTTTTGAACATGTGTTTGACCCATTTTAAAAGTTAAACCTTTGTCAAATGCATCACCAACTAAAAAGCCATGTATAAAGCCTGCATAGACACCAGGTATACTAACAATGCCACCACGCCTTGTCGCCGCGATACTTTGCCGGATGACTATTCCACTGCTGGCTTCAATTTTAAGTGTTGTTAGAGCTGTTTCAACTTTACTGCCTTTGGCTTCAAACCCCACAGCATCAATTGAAGCGTCTACGCCCCGGTTTTGAGTTTTATCCAAAATTACTTGAGCTGGATCATCTATTTCATCAAAATTAATTCCAATAGTTCCATATTGTTCATGAGCAAAATCTAACCTATATTGATGATGGTCAATCATAAAAATAGTTTCGGCTCCTAACATTCTTGCACAGGCTGCAGCCATTAATCCCACCGGTCCTGCGCCGAAAATAGCAATTGTCGACCCGGCTTTCACTTCTGCATTCAGTACAGCCTGATATCCAGTGGGTAATATATCGCTTAGAAATAGCACCTGTTCATCTGCCAAGCTTCCTGGCACTTTAAACGGCCCCACATTTGCTTTTGGCACACGTACTAATTCAGCTTGTCCGCCCGAAATGCCGCCATATAAATGGCTAAAACCAAATAGCGCTGCTGGAGGTTTAAGGGACTTCTTGTTTGTGATGGCACCATCTCCAGTATTTGTCGTTTCACAGGCCGCATATTGTTGATGTTCACAGAAAAAACAATTTCCACAGGCAATCACAAACGGTATAACCACACGATCGCCTTTTTTCACATTGTTGACTGCAGAACCTACATCTTCAACAATTCCCATAAATTCGTGACCTAAAATATCACCATCTTTTAATTCTGGAATTTTCCCTCTAAATAGGTGTAAATCAGAGCCACAAATTGCGGTAGCGGTGACGCGTAAGATTACATCATCATCAAATATCAATTCTGGATCTGGAACAGTTTCAACTCGAACATCTTTACTACCATGGTAAGTGAGTGCGCGCATTATCAATTCCAATCTTTTAAGTGTTAATTAACAGTGATTTATTAGTCTACAAATTTAGTACCCGGTTAATTTTAAAATCATAGGGAGTTTTCCTATTTTTATGTAGGAACAAGCTGAATAAAAAACTACAAGACTTTGGTATTTTTCCTACATGAAAATAAGACAACTACTGATTCGGTGGCCTTTAAAAAAAGATCTAAATTGACAACTCAAAACAGAATTATTTTTGACACAAAACTTTATATATTTATACAGGAGATTAAAATGAGTAGATTTTTAATAGCACTATTATTTGCGGCAACTTCATTGCCAATATATGCAGCAACTAATGATGACAATAAAGATGATGGTTCAACGATTGGCACATCCGAAAGTCCACAGGTTCAGAAACAACAAGACCGTACCGACAAAGGTGCCACTGGTGTACATCAAGAAGGAGTTGCTGATGACGCAAGTAATTTGGGCACATCTGAAACCCCTCAAGTTCAAAAACAAAATATGCGTACTGACAAAGGTGTTACTCAAAGACAAAGTAAAAGCAAAGCCAAAAATAAAGTGTTGAAAGAGAAAGAGGAAAATGCAGGCACCACTAAAGGCAATCCAGTTCAACCCTCAGAACCTGAATCAGCACCACCTGCAGTAAATTAAAATGAACGCTTAAAGACTTCTTATGAAGTCTTTTTTTATTTGAGTAAGATTATTTGAGTAAATAATTTTTTAAAACACTTAAAATTGATCAATTTGTTCCCCAATTCCATGCGTATTGGGGATTTTTAATATTTCAAATTATTTATAAAATTATTAGCTGGAGGGTCGCTTTATGATTGAATTTTATTTTTGGCTTAATGCCATTATTTATTTCATTTTTGCCATTTGGTGTACATTTAAACGAAAAAATACAGCTGTTGCATCTGGCTATTTACAATTAAATAACTCAGGATGGAGCGAATATCTTGTTATTTATGGTGGTTTGCAAATTGGATTAGGATTGATTTTTGCGTATATGGCCCTTAATACAATTTTTTATAAAATTGGATTGGTTTTTGCAGTGCTTTTATACATCCCCATTGTTCTTTACCGAGTCATCACTATATTTAAATTCCGCTCAGTAAAAAGGTTAACTTTGGTTATAGGATTTATGGAAATATTATTATTGGGTGGCGCTATCATTTTATTAACTGTCTTATCCAATATTAACAACGCGTAAAACTGATTGTTAATAATGCTTTTTTGCACAAAAACCTTTAAAAGTTGGATTTAAATGAAAATTCACCATCAAGCTAATTTTATGTGTTGATTAAGAACTGAATAGTTAAGTTTTATTGCGCTGCAAAAACTCCAAAATTGCCTCCTCTTCAACTGAGAGTGCAGAGCTGATTCTATTTTCTGTCATCTTGTCGTGTGCAATTAATTTACCAGTTTTTTTGTTAATTAATTTTGGCATCAGTGTGGTTAAACTGCCATCTAAATAAGATGCAATAACAGAAGGGTGCACATAGCACTTTCGACAAATCGTTGCTGTGTTGCCTAGTTTTTTAGCCACCACTTTAATTGCATCTGCAACGTTTTTTTTGGCTTGAGTCTCTGATGTAAAGCTTTCAAATTTAATCAGTTGTATCGCTGTTTCTATCGTTCCAAACCAAGTCCTGAAATCCTTAGCCGTGTAATTTTCTCCAGTCACATTGCGTATATACTCGTTCACTTCTGAAGAGCTAATCGCATGTCTTTTACCTTGATCATCTACATATTGAAATAACTCCTGGCCTGGCAATTCGCGAATTTTTTTTATCAATGAGGCAAGCTTTTTATCCGAAACGGTAATACTGTGATTAACCCCACTTTTGCCTTTAAATTGAAACTGAACTTCTGAACCATCAATCTGGATATGTCTGTTGCGTAAAGTCGTTAAACCGTAGGATTTGTTTTGTTTTGCATATTCGTCATTGCCTATTCTAATCATGGTTAATTGCAACAGATAAATCACAGTGGCCAATACTTTTTCTTGAGGCAATCCAGGCAAAGCTAGTGCTTTGGTGACTGCTTGACGAATTGCAGGTAGTGATTGACCAAAACTGATCATGTGTTCGTACTTGGCTTCGTCACGTGTTTTTCGCCAAAGCGAGTGATAACGATATTGTTTTCGTAATCTTGCGTCTCTGCCTGTGGCTTGAACATGTCCATTCTTGACACAACATATCCACACATTTGTCCACGCAGGCGGAATCGCTAATGCCTGAATTCTTTGAATTTCTAGTTTATCTTTAACTCGATTGCCATCTTTATCAAAGTAGTGAAATTTGTCTTTAAGGCGCTTGCGTGAAATGCCGGCTACGTCATCACATACAAATCTTAATCCAGGAATGTTATCCAAAATATTTACCAGATATTTTGGATATGAAAAATATTAAATATCTGCATTAGTGAGAATTTCTTTATTTTCGTCTTGTTATATGGCTTCATCATTCTTTTGGAACAGTTGTGTCTTCATTGCGGAATTGTTTAGGTTGGTCACTTGTGGTTTCAGTCTGTTCATTGTCTTTCAAATCATCTTTATCAGATGGTAAGTTTTTGTATTAACCATTATTTTTCTTACTGCATTTAATGACTTAATTAAAATTTGTCCAATCAGGTCATCTCTTATTTTTTTGTAGGAATCGTTTTACTTTATGGGAATTGAAATGAGAGTTTGATTCAGAATAATCCTACAAAACAATAGGCTGCATCCCTATCATCATCAAACAAATACTCATCTAAATTGTCAATGACGTGTAAATAAAATGAATTTGAAATTAATGTTTCGCATCGCAATCTATAAGGTTGTGAATAATTTCAAATACAAACCTTAAAAATTCCTAATTTAAAATGATGATAAAAAATCTAATGCAAAATCCAATAAAGTTTTTTATAGAGTGATATAAATGGATTTAATAGTTGCTAGACCTGAAGGTCTTTATTGTCCGCCAGGCGATTTCTACATTGATCCTTGGCGTCAGGTCGAGCGGGCGGTGATTACACATGGTCATGGCGATCATGCACGTACAGGGCATACGCATTATCTAGCAGCAGCAGCGGGTGAGGGGATTTTGCGTAAACGCTTGGGTGCAGATATCGATTTACTTTCTCTCGAGTATGGCGAAAGTATTAATCATCATGGCGTTAACTTAAGCCTGCATCCGGCAGGTCACGTACTGGGTTCAGCTCAAGTGCGGCTGGAATATAAAGGCGAGGTGTGGGTCGCATCTGGCGACTACAAAGTAGAAGACGACGGTACTTGTGCGCCATTTGAATCGGTACCTTGCCATACCTTTATTACTGAATCGACTTTTGGCCTGCCTATTTACAAATGGCAACCGCAGAAAGAGATTTTTGCAGATATTAACCAATGGTGGCAAAGTAACGCGGATAACAACAGAGCAAGCGTTTTATTTTGTTATTCTTTTGGTAAGGCGCAACGATTATTGTCTGGACTTAACTCTAATATCGGCCCAATTTTAGTGCATGGCGCGGTTGAGCCTTTGAATCGTGTTTATCGTGAAGCGGGTGTGAATCTGCCGCATACGCAATATGTGGGGGATATGCAGGATCTATCGCAGATTCGCAAAAGCATTGTGCTGGCACCGCCTTCTGCGCAAGGTACTACTTGGATGAAGCGTTTTGGCGATTACTCGGATGCTTTTGCCAGTGGCTGGATGCAATTGCGCGGAACGCGCAGACGCCGCGGTGTGGATAGGGGATTTATCATGTCCGATCACGCAGACTGGCCTGGCCTGCAGACTGCAATTATGGCAACTGGCGCAGAGCGTGTATTTGTTACGCATGGTCAGGTACATACCTTAGTGCGTTGGCTGAATGAAAAAGGTTTGGATGCTCAAGGATTTACTACTGAATATGGTGATGAAGCCGCTGAAGCTGAAACACATTTGCCTCCCGAAGCCGACCTGCCTGTAGAAACCGAAGGTAGTGAACATATGAATATCTCAAAGGCCACCGTTTGAAAGCCTTTGCCAATCTTTATGCCAGGCTGGATGCCACCACCAGCAGCAACGCGAAACTAGCAGCTTTGCAGGATTATTTTTTGGCTGCAACCCCCACAGATGCCGCATGGGCAGTCTATTTTCTGTCTGGTGGCCGCCCTCGCCAATTAGTGCCAACCAAACTATTGAAGGAATTAACCCTTACTATTTCTGGACTACCATTGTGGCTGTTTGAAGAATGCTATCAATCCGTGGGTGATTTGGCGGAAACCATGACTTTATTATTGCCGAAAACAGCCCATGCATCGGATGAGAGTTTGGCAAGCTGGTTAGAAAACAAGTTGCTACCGTTACGCGGATTGCCACCTGAAACCCTGATGACACAATTGCTACCGCTGCTACAGCAACTGGATCAGCAAGGACAGCTCGTCTGCATTAAACTGATTACGGGTAGCTTTAGGGTCGGTGTTTCAAAGCTGTTAGTGACGCGAGCTTTGGCGACCGTTGCAGGCATCGATGCAAAACGCATTGCGCAACGATTGGTTGGTTATACCGATCTCTCAGCCCGCCCTTCAGCAGAGCATTACTTAAAACTAATTGCCCCAATCAGTGAAGAGGGCGATGAGCGTATGGAAGGTCAGCCATACCCGTTTTTTCTGGCGCATCCTCTGCAAGCTTCTACAGAGCAATTTGAAGCATTAATCGGCAACCCAGAGCAATGGTTAGTGGAATGGAAGTGGGATGGCATCCGTGCGCAATTGGTGAAGCGTGATGGTCAATTATGGGTATGGTCGCGCGGTGAGGAGTTAGTCACAGACCATTTTCCGGAGTTGAATGTGCTGGTAGATTATTTGCCAGACGGCACCGTGATTGATGGCGAACTGGTTGTTTGGAAAGCCAATCAATTAAACGATTCGAAAAGTGATTCGTCAGCCATCGTATCCGAACAAGCTTTTTTGGAAAAAGTGCATCCAGAGTCGGAATATAAAGCACAGGTACAGCCATTTGCACTATTACAGCAACGCATAGGGCGCAAAACCTTAACCACTAAAATATTGGAAAATATTCCTGTAGTCATTCTGGCTTACGATCTGCTGGAATGGCAAAGCGAAGATTGGCGCGATAAGCCACAATCTATCAGGCGACAGCAATTAGAAAAAGTCGTAATGGAATGTGGGCGACCACAATTACAGATTTCTGCATTGTTAACAGGTGAAAGTTGGCAAGATTTGAACAGGCAGCGCGAAGCTTCGCGTAGCTTGGGTGTCGAAGGCATGATGCTAAAACGCAAAGACGCGCAATATGGCGTTGGCCGCACCAAAGATGTGGGTGTGTGGTGGAAGTGGAAAATCGATCCATATACGGTTGATGCGGTATTAATCTATGCGCAAACTGGCCATGGTCGTCGCGCTAGTCTTTATACCGATTACACTTTTGCCGTGTGGGACGCGGCAGAAAATGTGCCAGAACGCAAACTGGTGCCGTTTGCTAAAGCCTATTCTGGTCTTACAGATGCGGAAATGCGCGAAGTAGATGTCATCATCCGAAAAACTACGCTAGAAAAATTTGGCCCGGTGCGTAGCGTAACGCCAACCATGGTGTTTGAACTGGGTTTTGAAGGCATTGCATTGAGCTCTCGCCATAAAAGCGGTATCGCTGTGCGTTTTCCGCGTATGTTGCGCTGGCGCCAAGATAAACCAATTGCTGAAGCCGACACATTAGAAACCTTGCAGGAACTGCTGCCACAAGCGTCGCGCGAAATGAAAAAAGATACAGTGATTGTTCCAATTGAAGATGTCATATCCCAATGATGCTTGAAAACATTTCTACTTTGCCCGGCGCTACCACAGCTGAAAATAAACTGATTGATAAGCCGGTTTCAAAGAAAACTGAAAAATTCTCTTTAAGCAATACCTGGTTCTCACAGCATGCTTGGCAACCGTTTCCCTTTCAACAGCAGGTGTGGCAAGCGGTAGCAAAAGGGCAATCCGGCATGTTGCATGCCACTACGGGTGCAGGTAAGACCTATGCGGTGTGGATGGCGGCAATTGAGCGCTTTGCCACCAAAAAGTTAACCGACAATTCCGACCAAAACACCACTAAAAAATCTGCGACTAAACGCAAACTTGCAACACAGCCGTTGACCGTATTATGGATCACGCCAATGCGCGCACTGGCAGCAGATACTGAACGTGCATTAATTTTACCAATCAACGCGTTAAGTTTAGATTGGAGTGTTGGGCTTCGTACTGGCGACACCAGCAGTGCCGAACGTACACGTCAATCTAAACGGCTGCCAACGGCGCTGATAACCACGCCAGAAAGTCTGACACTTTTGCTCACGCGCCCGGATGCCGCTGAAACTTTTGCCAGTTTACAAATGGTGGTGGTCGACGAATGGCATGAGTTGATTGGCAATAAGCGCGGCGTGCAACTGCAACTGGCGTTAGCAAGGCTGCGTCGCTGGCAGCCTGCGCTGATCACTTGGGGTTTATCTGCAACTTTGGGTAATCTGCAACATGCAATGGACGTATTAATTCCAGCAGCAAACAACCCAGTCTTAATTCAAGGCAAACTGGCGAAAGACCTTCTCATCGATACATTACTGCCGCCGGGGATTGAACGTTTCCCTTGGGCTGGTCACTTGGGCCTACGCATGCTGCCGCAAGTAGTCGAGCAAATTGAATCCAGTGCGAGCAGCTTAATTTTTACCAATACCCGTTCACAGTGTGAAATCTGGTATCAAGCATTGCTGGAAGCGCGACCGGATTGGGCGGGCTTAATCGCATTACATCATGGTTCACTGGATAGGCATGTGCGCGAATGGGTGGAGCTTGGCTTAAAAGAAGGCCGACTTAAAGCCGTTGTTTGTACCTCTAGTTTAGATTTGGGTGTGGATTTTCTCCCGGTGGAACGCGTATTGCAGATTGGTTCACCCAAAGGCGTGGCGCGCCTGATGCAGCGCGCAGGGCGTTCTGGTCATGCGCCAGGGCGAGCATCTCGTTTAACCATGGTGCCAACACATAGTCTGGAATTGATTGAATCGATTGCCGCACAGGATGCGATTGCCGCACGCCAAATAGAGCCGCGTGAATCACCGCGTAAACCGCTGGACGTACTTGTTCAGCATTTGGTCACTATTGCGCTGGGTGGCGGATTTATCGCAGAAGAATTGCTGGCAGAAGTGCGCAGCTGTTATGCGTATCAAGAGTTAACCAATGACGAATGGCGCTGGGCCTTAGCCTTTGTACAACATGGCGGCGACTCACTTACGGC
>JAZKEJ010000078.1:10540-12564 GCA_040387095.1 Pseudomonadota bacterium
CTGGAATTGGTACGCGTGCATGAAATGACCGCATATGTAAGCAAAGCAACAGGCAAAAAAGCCGCAGTGCCGCGCTGGAATGGCGGGCGATTACCGCTTTCTACAGAGCTTGCCAATGCCATGGTGGCACGGATGGATGCGGCTTCACATGGGCGCTTTGACGGCCCAGAAATGCAGATGATAAAACCGTTATTGCAAGTACAAAGTGATTGGTCTGCGTTGCCGACAAATACGACTTTGCTGGCGGAATCGCTGCGTTCACGCGAAGGTTGGCATTTATTTCTGTATCCTTATGCAGGGCGTAATGTGCACGTGGGTTTAGCCAGTTTAATGGCTTGGCGCATCGGCAAACATCAGCCCAATACCTTTTCCATTGCCGTGAATGACTATGGTTTTGAGTTACTTTCTGCCACGCCTGTTGATTGGGAGGCTATTCTAAATGAAGATATTTTCAGCATGGATAATTTGCTGGAAGACGTGATTGGTAGCCTGAACGCAGGTGAACTGGCACAGCGTCGCTTTAGAGAGATTGCGCGTATTTCTGGTCTTGTATTTGCAGGTTTTCCGGGGGCGGGTAAAAGTGCTAAGCAGGTGCAGGCTTCGTCCAGCCTGTTTTTTGATGTGTTTCGTCAATATGATCCAAGTAATCTATTGCTAACTCAAGCTCAAAATGAAGTGTTGCAGCAAGAGTTAGAGATAGTGCGTCTGTCTGAGACATTACAAAATCTACAGCATAAAAAATTGCAATTGATGCAGATTAAAAGACCGACGCCATTTGCTTTTCCATTGTTAGTCGAACGCTTTCGTGAAAGCTCAAGTTCAGAAAAGCTGGCTGACCGCATCGCGCGCATGGTGGCGGATTTAGAAAAAGCAGCGGGCGCGGGCGCTTATATGCCAGAAGATACAGTACAGCAACAAACACAGTTTAATCAATCAGGGCAACCATATAAAAAACGTGAACGCGTGCGCAAAAAGGGCTTGCCGCGTGCAAAAATTGTTCCGCCAAAACCCCACCATGTTTTTTAGTTTTTATATGACATTAAGACTATAAGCAAATACTGGCAATTAATGAAAACCGAACATTCTTTAATCATTAAAAATCAGCAATTTTTAGTGCTGGCAGATAAAGCACTGTATTGGCCTAAGCACAAGGCGCTGTTAATTGCGGATGCACATTTTGGCAAAGCTGCTGCTTATCGTGCATTGGGTCAGCCGGTGCCGCAGGGTACTACTAGCCATAATTTGCAAAGAATCAACACGTTAATCAATCAATATCCTACTGAGAAAATCATTTTTCTAGGCGACTTTCTGCATGCGCCTAAATCGCACGCGCCATCTACTTTGGCAGCTTTACGAAACTGGCGGCTACAGAATGCAGATTTGCAGTGTATTCTGGTTCGCGGCAATCACGATTTAAGAGCAGGGGATCCACCATCTGATTTGAATTTTACTGTTGTAACAGAACCCTATCTGATAGATGATTTTGCGCTACAACACATGCCAAAGCCACATCCAACGTATCACGTGTTTGCAGGTCATGTGCACCCAGTTTATCGATTGCGCGGTAAAGGCAGGCAAAGTCTGGTTCTGCCTTGTTTTTTTCACGATTTGACAGTGACTTTATTGCCATCTTTCGGGGATTTTACCGGTGGATTCGCCGTAGAAAATAAAAACAACTGCAGCATATTGGTGACTGATAATCACTGCATATGGCCAGTATCTATATAAAAGCCACTAAAGCATCTTGGTCGGTTGGAAAGCTGCCACTTTGTTTGTTATAAAGCTTATGTCACTCATTAATTGAATTTAAAATAAATTAGAATGAACGCAATGAATATACTTCGATTACAGCACTCTTAAAATTATCTTTAATAGGTAAAACCGTGGCGGTTTTTGCATAGATTGCAGGTAAGTTTCACTGTACAATGAACAAGTAATTTGGATGACTTGTACACAAAAGCAATTTACTTTAATCAACTAATTGATGTATATGAGTAAATTTAAAAGCTGGTGCCCAAAAGAGG
>JAZKEJ010000079.1:0-17611 GCA_040387095.1 Pseudomonadota bacterium
TTTCAACCTGCCGAGCCACACTTGTTGCCGGCAGATTCTGAAACTTCACAACTTACCCTACTATTAAAAGAATATTTTAGCCAAGCCGACATTGAGCAAGTGTGGGCGGCTTATCGCTATGCGGCGAAAGCGCATGAAGGTCAAACGCGCAAAACAGGTGAGCCGTATATTACGCATCCTGTTTCCGTGGCATGTATCTTAGCTAAGCTGCATTTAGATCTACCTACTTTGCTTGCTGCTCTGTTGCATGACGTAGTAGAAGATACTGGCGTGCTAGTGGCAGAAATTGCTGAATTATTTGGTAAACAGGTTGGGCTGCTGGTAGATGGTTTAACCAAGCTGGATAAAATTGAGTTGCAAAGCGCAACACAAGCGCAAGCCGAAAATTTCCGTAAAATGTTGCTGGCGATGAGCCAGGATGTGCGCGTGATTTTGGTGAAATTGGCCGATAGATTGCACAACATGCAGACGCTGGAGTCAATGAAGCCAGAAAAGCAAA
This sequence comes from Pseudomonadota bacterium, assembly GCA_040387095.1. Lineage (GTDB taxonomy): Bacteria > Pseudomonadota > Gammaproteobacteria > Burkholderiales > Methylophilaceae > Methylotenera_A. The sequence continues at coordinate 500 of JAZKEJ010000079.1, forward strand.
AGCGCATTGCCCGAGAAACGTTAGAAATTTATGCACCAATCGCCAATCGGCTTGGGCTTAATCTTATTTATCAGGAACTGGAAGATTTAAGCTTTCAATATTTGTATCCCATGCGACATCGCGTTCTGTCTAAAGCGATTATGGTGGCGCGTGGAAATCGTAAAGAAGTGATCGCCAAAATTCTAGATGCGATCAAACAGCGTTTAGAGGAAGTAGGCATTGACGCAGACGTTATAGGCCGCCAAAAACATTTGTACAGCGTGTATCGTAAAATGCTGAGCAAAGGCAGTTCGCTGGAGCAAATCCACGATATTTATGGCTTTAGAATATTGGTTAAAGACATGGCGCATTGCTATTTGGCACTGGGTCATTTGCATGCGCTTTATAAACCGATTCCTGGCAAATTTAAAGACTACATCGCTATTCCGAAAGCTAATGGCTATCAATCACTGCATACCACTTTATTTGGACCTTTCGGCACGCCAATTGAAGTTCAGATCCGTAGCGAACAAATGCATAACGTTGCTGATGCAGGCGTTGCTGCGCACTGGCTGTACAAAGCTTCTGATGCGAATTTAACTGCATTACAGCAACAAACACATCAATGGTTGCAGCGTTTATTAGAGATTCAAACAGAAAGTGAAGATAGTTACGAATTTCTAGAACATTTCAAGGTGGATTTATTCCCGGACGAAGTATATGTATTTACGCCAAAAGGTAATATTTTGGCCCTGCCACGCGGTTCTACCGCGGTAGACTTTGCTTATGCAGTACATACCGATGTGGGCAATAGTTGTGTGGCGGTTAAAATTAATAATGAACTCGCGCCATTGCGGGCAGAAATGCGCAATGGCGATCATGTAGAAATTATTACCGCCGCTTTGGCTAAACCTAACCCAGCTTGGCTGAATTATGTAGTTACAGGCAAGGCACGCTCACATATTCGACATTATCTAAAAACCATTCAAGTGTCAGAATCGGCGCATCTTGGTGAGCGTATGTTAAACCTGGCTTTGCGCGCATTGCATATAGACACTAGCCAAATCAGCGATAAACAATGGCAAAAAGTGATGCGAGATTATGGCGCTAAAAACAAAACAGATATTTTGGCTGATATTGGTTTGGGCAAGCGCATGAGTTTAATGGTTGCACATCAATTGGTCGCCAGCGGTCAAGAGTTAGGCCACAATGACGGCAGCAAAACAAGCAAGCCATTAGATATTATTACCATTCGCGGCTCTGAAGGCATGGCGGTGCAATTTGCGCAGTGCTGCACGCCAATTCCTGGCGATCCAATTTTGGGTTTTATTAACAAAGAAAAAGGCTTGATTATTCATACACACGATTGCGCAACTGTGGCCAGATTTAAGCTAGATCCAGATAAGTGGCTAGATGTGGAATGGGATCCTGATAATAAAAAACTGTTTAAAGTCACAGTGCGCATGGTAGTGGCAAACGAGCGCGGTATGCTGGCCAAAATTGCCGCAGGTATTTCAGAAGCAGGCTCTAACATCGACAATGTGAGCGTAGAAGAATCTGACGGTAGCCAATACTCCAACATAAACTTTACTGTGCAAGTGAGCAATCGCGTGCATTTGGCAGGATTGATGCGCAATTTACGTAAAATTCCCAACGTTGTGCGCATTAACCGAGTAAAAGGCGGCAATTCAGAAAACCGCATCCAGTAGGTGTTGCATTGTTGGGTATGACCAAACTTACTGAAATCAAAGCCTTTTCCAAACCGCTTATCACCAATCTGCACAAGCTTGGTATTTCAAATATTCAAGATTTACTGCTGCACTTGCCGTTGCGATACATGGACGAAACGCGCATTACCAGCATACGCGATTTGCGCCTTTGCGATATCGTGCAAATAGAAGGCGAAATTGTTCATGCAGAAGTTACTTACAAGCCGCGCAAAGCCTTAATCGCGCGTATTGAAGATGCTAATGGGCAATTAACTTTACGCTTTTTGCATTTTTACCCCAGCCAAATTACTGCGCTGAAAGTCGGTGCAAAATTACGTGTATATGGCGAGGTGCGACATGGGTTTTTCGGTTATGAGATGGTGCATCCTCAATGCAAAGCGGTAAGCGAGAAAACGACTGTTGCTGAAACACTCACCCCGATTTATCCTACCACGGCAGGCTTAACCCAACCTGCGATTCGCAAGGCAATTGCACTGGCGACTCAACAAGATGCAATGGCTGAAACCTTGCCAGCAGGTGTTTATAAGCATCTTAATTTAAATAATCATCTGCCCAGTTTTTCCGCCAGTATCCGTGCTTTGCATAATCCAGCGCCAGATGCCAATTTAGCGGCCTTAGAAAATCATGCCACGCCGGAATGGCGCCGCCTGGCCTATGATGAATTGCTGGCACAGCAACTTTCCATGCGTAAACATTACGCGAAAAGACGCAGTATTAACGCGCCCACCATTGCGATATCTAAAACATTAACCCAGCAATTGCTTGCAAATTTACCATTTCATTTAACCAATGCGCAAAAAAAAGTGGTGGCAGAAATCAGTCATGATCTTACCCAGCCGCACCCGATGCAGCGCTTGCTGCAAGGCGACGTTGGCAGTGGTAAGACCATTGTGGCATGCATGGCGGCATTACAAAGCATTGAACATGGCTGGCAGGTCGCCCTGATGGCGCCGACTGAAATCTTAGCGGAACAGCATTTTAAAAAATTCGAAACTTGGCTCAAACCGTTAAATATTAAAATTGCTTGGTTAACTGGAAGTCAAAGTAAAAAAGAACGTGAAACCGCATTAACTGATATTGCCAGTGGTGCTGCCCAGATTGCCATCGGCACGCATGCTTTATTTCAAGATGCAGTGAGCTTTAAAAAATTAGGCCTGGCTATTATTGACGAGCAACATCGTTTTGGCGTGCAACAGCGTTTGGCTTTACGTAAAAAGGGTGAGCCAGAACCGCATCAGCTCATGATGTCGGCAACACCCATTCCGCGCACCTTATCCATGAGTTATTTCGCCGATCTGGATGTATCAGTGATTGACGAATTGCCACCAGGTCGCACGCCGATTGTCACTAAATTAGTCTCTGATGAGCGGCGCGACGAAATTCTGCAGCGCGTGCAGGAATCCTGCCTAGCTGGCAACCAGGCTTATTGGGTATGCCCCTTAATTGAAGAATCAGAAGCGTTACAACTGCAAACCGCCAATGACACGTTTGCCCATATGCAAGCCAGTTTTCCTGAGTTGAGCATTGGACTGGTTCACGGTCGTATGAAGTCCGCTGAAAAACAGGCGGTGATGCAAGCGTTCAGCAAAAATGAAACACAATTGCTAGTGGCTACCACTGTGATAGAAGTGGGCGTGGATGTGCCCAACGCCAGCTTAATGGTGATTGAGCACGCAGAACGCTCCGGTTTAAGTCAGTTGCACCAGCTACGAGGTCGGGTGGGGCGCGGCGCGGCGAAAAGCACTTGTATTTTGCTTTATCAAAACAAGTTAAGTGAGACAGCACGGGCGCGATTAAAAGTGATATTCGAAAGCAACGACGGCTTTGCCATCGCCCAAGCTGATTTAAATTTGCGCGGCCCAGGCGAATTTTTAGGTACTCGCCAAAGCGGTGTGCCGATGTTAAAAATCGCCGATTTAGAACGCGATGTGGATTTATTGGAAGCCGCTAAAAAAATAGCGGATAAGTTAATCATTGAGTATCCGCAAGCTGTAGAAGCACATTTGGAGCGTTGGATGTGCCATGCGGGTGAAATGGTGAAAGTTTAAATCAAATGTCCAAAAAATTAGGGCTTATAAAATCAGGTTCTGGAAAAATAAGTTGGTTAAATAAGCCAATATTGTCTGGACAATTAAAGCCATGGCTAATTGATTCCGGCTCTCTCACTTCCAGTTTGCAGCAACATTATTCAGATTTTAAGGTGCAGCCAGTTGTGATGAAATTTGGCAAGGTAATTGTAGACGAAACCCATTTGTTACAAATATCTACACACACAACTGCCCTGATACGGGAGGTTTTATTGATTGGCGAAGGCCGCAGTTTAGTTTTCGCACACAGCGTGTTGCCAAGATCAAGCTTGCGAGGCGCTTGGCATGCGTTTGGTAAGCTGGGCAATAAGCCATTAGGTGCAGCTTTATTTGCCAACCAAAAAGTCAAACGGGCGCCGCTTAGCTATAAAAAACTTTCCCCGCATCAGGTTTTATATCAGAAAGCAGCGCAGCATTTAGTCGATAAACCAGCTTATTTGTGGGCACGACGTTCGGTTTTTAGGCTGAACTGCGCTACTATTTTGGTTACCGAAGTGTTTTTACCCAGTCTTTTAAAATGAATTCACCCAAAAATACATCAGTATTCATTCAAAAATTAGATGCCTATGAGCGTTTAATGCGTCTGGACAAACCGATTGGCATTTTATTATTATTGTGGCCAACACTTTGGGCATTGTGGATAGCCAGTCGTGGCAAACCCGATTGGGTTGTTGTGCTGATTTTTGTGACAGGAACAGTGCTGATGCGTAGCGCTGGCTGTGTGTTAAACGACATTGCAGATCGCAAATACGATGGTTTGGTGGAGCGCACAAAAAATCGCCCATTGGCGACAGGCGCAGTGAGTGTAAAAGAAGCCTATTTTTTGGCAGCTGGCTTAAGTTTGCTGGCATTTTTCTTGGTGTTAATGTTTAATAAAACCACTATTTTATTGTCGTTTGCGGCTCTGTTTTTAGCTGCAACATATCCTTATACCAAACGCTTTTTGGCGATTCCACAAGCTTATTTGGGTCTGGCATTCGGCTTTGGTATTCCAATGGCATTTGCCGCAGTCAATGATTACATTCCGCCACTGGCATGGCTTTTGTTAGTCGCAAATGTGTTTTGGGCGATCGCCTACGATACACAATATGCAATGGTTGACCGCGATGACGATTTGAAAATAGGTGTCAAGTCTTCTGCCATCTTTTTTGGTCAATACGATGTGATTGCCGTGATGACATGCTACGCCGCCATGCTGGGTGTGTTGATTTATATTGGGCAATTGATGGGCTACGGCCGCTATTATTATGCTGGACTTATTTGCACAGTATTGCTGATATTGTGGGAATACAAGCTGATACAAAAACGCTTTAAAGTCGATTGCTTTAAAGCGTTCTTATACAATAATTGGATTGGTTTAATCGTTTTTATCGGCTTAGTATTTGAATACTATTTCAAATACTAAGCCGAATTGACTATTTAAATCTAATCAACTTAATTATTGAAAATTACTTGAATTCAATCAAATTAAATTCGAACAACTCTTCAGGGGCCTCAAGTGTTGCAGCATGTTTTTTTGCTGCCTCAGCCAAGGTTAATTCTTCCAGTTTCTGCAATTTTTCTGCTTTGCTGGCCGCTAATTTTGCTTCTTTCATTTCTTTAATTGCCATTTTTTTCTCATCCAATTGAATAACATCTGCCTTATTTGCATTGCTTTGAGCAATGCTTCTTAATAAAATCAGCTCTTCTAAAACGCTTTTCTCAAAGCCCACTCTGTTTTCTAAACGGCTGTTGTAAATTAAATCATCCAAATATACCAAAGCCGCAGGTGTGCCCCAAACTTGTTCCAAGCCAGCGGCCAACCGTGGGAAATCTTCCAGATTTTGTTTTGGGCTGGCTTCATCATTGCTAAATGCGGCAATGCGAATATTAAAATGTTCTTTACACTCCAACGTTGTTTGCTCGTATGTGGCTTGCAAATTTTCTTTTGCCAATAAATCTAATAAGAATAGCCAGATAGTGACCGATTGTTTTGGAAAGTCCACCAAGTGATTTTGCAATAATTGAATCGCCAAACCAGTACGGCCATGTGACAAAAATACGTCGGCATGATCCAAAATATTATTTTCGAAAACATCTTCTTCAATTTGAAAAGGTGCTACAACATCCTGTGCCGCTTCAGAATAATTTGCTGCTAATATCGCTTTTTCCGCAGCAATTGCTTCTGCAGAAGGCTTGTTTTCAAAAAGTGTATCGTTAAAGTCAATATCCTTGTAATAAACATCAGCATTTGAATTCGCGTCTAAAACATTCCACACATCTTCCGCGTTATCCAATTGCTGCGATTGGCGACGACGACGCCAAAAATCTGCTGCAAAATAACCACCTAAAAGTAAGCCTGCACCAGCAAAATATGGCCACCAAGAAAAATTAAAGTGACCACTCAAGTTAACAATAAAATTAGATTCAGGCGCTTTTGTTTCTTCCGCTGGTTTTCCAGCTAATCTTTTTTCCGCTTCCAGCGCGTTATTGCGTTGTTGTAGCATGGTAATTTGTTGCTCTAAATGTGAGAGGCGATTACTCAACACTGTCGCTTCATCTTCGATGGCGATATTACTGGCAAAAGCTTCTGGTGCAGTCTCGACTGAAAAATGTAATTTTTTATCTAAGCGTAAACCAATGCTATTGGCATTTTTAAAAGATTCGCCAGCAGAAATGCTCAGACGCGGTTTGGATTCTTTGATGACGTTTTTAGCAGCTAAATTGTTGCTGCTAGAGTTTTTTTTGGTATTACTATTATCGGCATTAGTAGCTGCTTTTTGTGCAGCATAATCAACAGTTAATACAATATTGTCATTGTTGCCACCGTTTTTTTTACTGTTAGATTGTTTGTCTGCGCTACTTTGTTTGCTTTTGTTGTTAGCCGTTTTTACAGATGGCGTTTTAGCAATAGCGGGTTTTTCGTTAACGATGTCGGCAATATCGACAGTGTTGATGGATTCTTCATCATTTGTTTGAACATTAGTTTGCGCGATTTCATTGGTCAAAAGCGGATCAATTAGCATCACATAATCGCGGCGTAAATTAGAATCACATTCTGCAATTACCGATACACTGACAATTGGTTCGTTAATGGCTTCTATGGTGCTAATGGTTAAAACACCTTGGTCACCTCTAATATTACTCAGTTTTAAGTTGGCACGGCTAATCGGATTAACGCCATCATAATGGTCATCCACTCTAAAACAGGCCTTGTCTTTCAGGTCACCAATGCCTTGTACATTAATCCTGGCTTGCAGCGGCTGACCAATGTGCGATCTTACCTCGATCTCGCCCAGACCAACGGCAAACGCTTGGCTGTGTAGAGCAATACTTAGAACCGCCAGTGCCGTTAGCACCGCTTCTTTCAATATATAATTGTTGTGCATAATGATTACCTGTTTTCAGACTATCGTTTGTATAAACTGTAATAAGCAAACTGCATGCCAACTCAAATGAATAGTTCTCTAACTTGCTTGGGATCATAGGCCGAAACCTGATAACTCGCATTAACTATAAAAATAGACCAATTAATCCTTTTTTATAATTGACAAGCGAATACGCAAAAGCATATAATCCGCCCTCTTGATTTTATAAGCTATGGCTTAATACTGAACTGGGTAGTGATACGATGAATATTTTTTCTGGAAAAACATTTTCTGCAAAATCGCACGAAGTGCAACGCGATTGGTTTGTGATTGATGCAACTGATTTAGTGTTAGGTCGCTTGGCAAGTGCTGTAGCGCACCGTTTACGTGGCAAGCATAAAACCATCTACACACCACACGTTGATACGGGTGATTATATTGTAGTGATTAATGCTGACAAAATTAAAGTGACAGGCGCAAAAGCGACTGACAAGCAGTACCATAGTCACTCGGGTTATCCTGGTGGCATCAGCACAACAACTTTCTCTAAAATGCAAGACCGTTTTCCAGGTCGCGCTTTAGAAAAAGCGGTAAAAGGTATGTTGCCAAAAGGTCCTTTGGGCTACGCAATGATTAAAAAAATGAAAGTTTATGCTGGCGACAAGCATGAGCATGCTGCACAACAACCAAAAGCATTGACTATTTAGTAGTTCAGAGACAAGGTAAATAAAATGATTGGCAAATACAATTATGGTACAGGCCGCCGCAAAAGCTCAGTAGCGCGCGTGTTTTTAAAGTCTGGTAAAGGCAATATCATCGTGAATGATAAGCCTGTTGATGAATATTTCTCACGCGTAACATCGCGTATGATTCTACGTCAACCACTAGAGTTAACAAATAACACGGCTAGCTTTGACATTATGGTTAACGTTATCGGTGGTGGTGAATCTGGCCAAGCTGGTGCGGTACGTCATGGTATTACACGTGCATTGATTGATTACGATGCAGCGTTAAAAAGCGCATTGTCAAACGCTGGTTTTGTGACACGTGATGCACGTGAAGTAGAGCGTAAAAAAGTGGGCTTCCGCAAAGCGCGTCGTCGTAAACAATTCTCTAAACGCTAATTCAGCTTTCGCTTTATTTTGGGCGTCAAGAGTTAAAAAAGGTCGCGTTAGCGGCCTTTTTCATTTAAGGTTAAGTTTTTAGATAATCATCTTGGTCGAAACGAGCATGGCAAATCAACAGTTAAAAATAGGTATTGTAGGCGGCACTGGCTACACAGGTGTGGAGCTGTTGCGCCTGTTGGCCATTCATCCGCATGCCGAATTAACAGCGATTACTTCGCGTGGTGAAGCAGGTGTGCCGGTAGCGGATATGTTCCCCAGTTTGCGTGGCTTTGTCGATTTGGCTTTTTCTGATCCAGCCAAGGCTGACTTAACTGGCTGCGATGTGGTATTTTTTGCAACCCCGCACGGGGTGGCAATGAGTCAGGCGCAAGCACTATTAAAAGCGGGTGTGAAAATCATCGATTTGGCCGCTGATTTTAGGTTACAAGATACCGCCATTTTTGAAAAATGGTACAAAATGCCGCATAGTTGCCCAGATGTTTTGGGTGAGGCGGTTTATGGCATTCCAGAGCTTTACCGTGAGCAAATCAAATCGACGAAAGTGATCGGCAATCCTGGCTGTTATCCGACAACAGTGTTGCTGGGCTTAGCTCCGCTATTGGAGCTTGGCTTAATAGATTTTTCTGCGCCTATTATTGCTGATGCAAAATCTGGCGTTTCAGGCGCGGGTAGAAAAGCAGAAGTGTCTACATTATTTGCAGAATCTAGTGATAACATGAAAGCCTATGGCGTGGCTGGGCATAGACATCACCCCGAAATCCATGCGCAAATGACACAGCTGGCTGCAGGTAAGAAAATAGATTTCATTTTTGTGCCGCACCTGATTCCCATGATACGCGGCATGCTGTCGACCATTTATGTCAAACTGATGGATGCGGGGCAAAAAATGGATCTGCAAGCACTATATGAAAAGCGTTATGCTAATGAACAGTTTGTCGATGTGATGCCTGCTGGCAGTCTGCCGGAAACGCGTTCAGTGCGCGGTGCTAACCAGTTACGCATTGCTCTGCATCAACAAGCCGATTCAGCTTATTTAACGATTGTTGTAGTGCAAGACAATCTGGTAAAAGGTGCAGCTGGTCAGGCAATACAAAATATGAATATCATGTTTGGTTTGGATGAAGCTTGCGGCTTGCAAGTTGTGCCACTTTTGCCTTGATGAGCTAATTGATGAAACCAGTCCGCCGAAAAATTCGCCGCCATTTTGGGTTAACTGCCAAACAAGTGGCTGTGCGTTCAAAGCGGCCTTGGTATTTTCAAGCGTTATTGGCCACTTTATTTATTGTATTGGGATTTGCTTGTTCTTACTGGATATTTCAGGGAGGGCAAAATAGAAGCATTCGTTTGCAGTCTGAACAAGTTGCGCTTGAAAATAAAGCATTACAATTTAAGTTGGTTGGCGCGCAACGCGCATTGCAGATACAACTGGCAACTAATAATAACCTTGCCAAAGAGCTTGCAAGCGTTCAAGATGAGAATATCAAGGCTAAAGAAGATCTATTCTTTTATAAAAATATGCTCAATGGAAAATCTAGATAATCCATGATGTAATCGATTAAGCAAAAATAGCGGGGAAAATATGTTTTTTAAGAAAGCCAATAAAATTGATAACCGTATTGACACATTAGTGGGGGTGGATACGCGCATTGAAGGTGATTTACATTTTAGTGGTGGTTTGCGTGTAGACGGAGCAATACGTGGCAATGTAAGTGAGCAAAGCGGTACACCTAGCACAATCATCGTGAGTGAGCATGGACGTATCGAAGGTGCGGTCAATGCTGCAAAAATTGTTTTAAATGGCAAAGTCATTGGCCCAGTAAAAGCGAACCAGTTTATCGAGTTGCAAACTAAGGCACGTATTACCGGTGATTTGTATTATAAATCGCTTGAAATGCATACAGGTGCGGTAATAGAAGGAAAGTTAGTTTATTTGGGTGATGGTGCAGTAGAAGACGACACGCTTTAACTGGTTTGGTGAATGGTTAATTTTAAGCGCTTGTAAAACTGAACATTACCCCCAAATTATGTTCTATAGTTGTGATTAACTAGTAATTAAGTATATGAAGTTTAAGGAGTACATATGAACGCAGTAACCGATTTGCCTGATGTAGAAATGCCAACTCCGTTGGTGTTTACTGATAATGCTGCCAAAAAAGTCAAAGAGCTAATCGAAGAAGAAGGCAGCCCAGATTTAAAATTGCGCGTATTTGTAAGTGGAGGCGGGTGTTCAGGCTTTCAGTACGGGTTTACGTTTGAAGAAGAAGTCAACGACGACGACACGCAAGTGATGAAAGACACTGTTACTTTGTTAATCGACCCAATGAGCTTGCAATATTTAATGGGCGCAGAGATTGACTACCAAGATAACCTGCAGGGATCACAATTTGTGATTCGCAACCCACAAGCGACTTCTACATGCGGTTGCGGTAGCTCGTTTTCAGTTTAAAAATTTCGGATTAGATTTTTATATTTAATCAGCATCAATAAAAAGCCAAGCAAAATGCTTGGCTTTTTAGTTTTAAAGGCTTAATTGATGAAAAAATATTTTGCTTTATTGTATGCTTTATTCGTTGGCTTAATAACTGCTTGTAGTGAAACTGAAAAATACTCCGCCATACCCAAAGCCTCAACAGTACTTATTTTAGGTGATAGTTTGAGCTATGGTACAGGCGCTAAAGAAGACGAAGATTATCCGACTCTATTATCCAAAAGCACCGGTTGGACAATTATTAATAAGGGTATTCCAGGCGAGACAACGGCGGGTGGTTTAGAACGCCTGCCAGATCTGTTAACCGAACATCAACCGCAATTATTAATCGTCGAATTGGGTGGTAACGACATGCTGCATCAATTACCACAAAGCCAAACCAGCGCTAATTTAAGAACTATTTTGACATTAGCTAAAGCGCAAAATGTTCCAACAGTTTTGGTGGCGATTCCTGAAATTAACCCATTAAGAGCCGCAATCGGAAATTTAGTCGACCACACAATGTATGAAGCAATTGCTAAAGAAACCGCAACGCCGTTAATTGAGGATGCATTTTCAGAATTCTTATCAGATAAAGCTTTAAAAGCTGACCAGATACATCCTAATGCAGCTGGCTATTTAAAAGTAAGTGAAAAAATATACGCAGCGTTACAAAAATTAGGCTTTGCAGAGCGTTAACTTACTTTTAAATTAGCGCTTATCTATCGGCACAAACTCGCGCCTGTCTTCACCTTTATACAATTGTCTGGGTCGTCCAATTTTATGTTCTTGGTCGGCGTTCATCTCACTCCATTGCGCTATCCAACCTGCAGTGCGGGCAAGGGCGAAGATGGCGGTGAACATACTATTTGGAATTCCCATGGCGCGCATCACTATGCCGCTGTAAAAATCGACGTTTGGATATAATTGGCGAGAAACGAAATATTCGTCTTCAAGCGCGATTTTTTCCAGTTCCATCGCCAGCTTGAATAATGGGTCATCTTGCAGATTAAGTTCTGATAACACTTCGTGGCACGTGGTGCGCATAATCGCGGCGCGTGGATCCATATTGCGATAAACCCTGTGACCAAAACCCATCAGGCGGAAAGTATCGCTTTTATCTTTTGCACGGTTGATGAAATCACCAATACGCGATACATCACCTATTTCTTCCAGCATTTTCAAGGTGGCTTCATTCGCACCGCCATGTGCAGGACCCCAAAGTGAGGCGATACCCGCAGCCACGCTGGCAAAAGGATTCGCGCCGCTAGAGCCGACTAAGCGCACTGTGCTAGTCGATGCATTCTGTTCATGATCGGCATGCAAAATGAGTATTTTTTCAAACGCTTTGGCCAAAATCGGGTTTGGCAAATATTCTTCACAGGGCGTGGCAAACATCATATGCATAAAGTTTTCAGCGTAATTGAGCTTGTTACTTGGATACATAAAAGGCTGACCCATGATGTATTTGTAGCTCCACGCAGCGATAGTCGGTACTTTCGCCAATAAACGATAGGCGGATGCTTCACGATCTTCTAAATTGCGCACATTCATATCGTTAAAATAAAACGCTGACATTGAACCAACCACGCCCACCATGACCGCCATTGGGTGGGCATCACGCCTAAAGCCGCGAAACACATTGTTAAGCTGATCGTGCAGCATGGTGTGGCCGCTGATTAAGCTAGTAAATTCAGCTTTTTGTGTGGCATTCGGCAATTCGCCATGCATTAATAAATAAGAGACTTCCAGAAAATTACAATGCTCAGCCAGTTGTTCAATAGGGTAGCCACGGTGATACAGCAGGCCTTTTTCACCATCGATATAGGTGATATTCGATTGACAAGCCGCGGTTGACATAAAGCCCGGGTCGTAAGTGAATATGCCATGCTTACCCAGATTGCGAATATCAATGACATCATTACCCATGCTGCCAGAAAGTACTGGCAATTCAATTGGCGGCGCGCCGTTGTCGAAAGTAATGGTGGCTTTGGTTGGTTTTGTGATCATAGTCAATCTTTAAAATAGCGTTTGGTTTATATAATTTAGCAACAATAATACCAAATGTATAAAGGTGTTAGGCAGAATAAATTGCGCCCAATATGCGTAAGCCTTTGGCACCAGTAACCACAGGAAGGTTGCCTGGCTTATGGTCTATAGTTTGTTTAGCAAGCCAGGCAAATGCTGCGGCTTCAACCCAATCAACACCGACACCTAATTCTGCGGTGGTGGCAAGACTAGTAGTTTGTTTTGTGTCACTACTAAGCATTACTTTTAAATGCTCAGCAAGTAAAGCGTTATGCGCCCCACCGCCACATAAATAAACGGCGTCCAGATCGTTACAATATTGGGCAAGTGCATTTTGTATAGTATGTGCGGTAAGCGCAACCAAGGTATGAGCAACGTCTTCAGCACGATAATTTTCTTTAGCTAAAAACTGGTTGAGCCAGGCATCGTTAAACAAATCGCGACCTGTGCTTTTGGGTGGCGGCAGTGCAAAGTAGGGTTCTGCCAACATTTGCAGTAAAAGCGACTGAATAACTTTACCGGTTGCTGCCCAGGCGCCATCTGTATCGTAATCTTTACCCAAATGTTGTTTAATCCATGCATCCAATAACATATTTCCCGGGCCAGAATCAAAACCTAATATTTTTCCAGTATTCAAGTCATCAGCATTTTTTGCCAGATAGGTAATATTGGCAATGCCGCCAATGTTGATCAGTGCGCGATTGGCATTTTTAGAGCCAAATACCGCTTGATGGAAAGCTGGCACCAACGGCGCACCTTGGCCGCCTGCGGCAATGTCGCGGCTTCTAAAATCTGAAACAACAGTGATATTAGTTAGCTCTGCTAATAAAGAGGCATTGCCAATTTGCAAAGTAAATCCTAGTTCCGGTCTATGGCGAATGGTTTGGCCGTGGCAGCCAATTGCAATAATTTCACCGGATGTTAAGCTTTGTTTTGTCAGCAACTCATTAACCGCATCTGCATATAAAGATGCAAGTTTATTTGCTGTTAGAGCCGCCGTTTCTAATTCATTGCTGCTAGCTATATGTAGCTGTAATAATTGCGTTTTAAGGTTTTGCGGATAAGCTAAAAAGTGTGTTGCAACGACTTGGCATTTTGTATCGCTTAATTCACAAAGCGCAACATCTATACCGTCTAAACTCGTACCAGACATGATGCCGATGAATAATTGTGCTTTCTCCATATTTAATCAGTAGAAGCAATTTGTCTGCGATTAAGCATTTCAATTTTTGCCATCATGTTTAAACTTTGCTCGTCAAATGCTTTTTTATATTGTGCATCTATTGGCACGCTTGTGGGTAAAGCCACTTTCATCGGGTCGCGATGTACTTTATTCACTAAAAATTCATAGTGCAAATGGGGGCCGGTGGCCAAACCTGTCATGCCTACATAACCAATAATCTCGCCTTGAGTTACACGTTGGCCTCTGCGTAAACCTGATGCAAAGCGTGATAAATGACCATACACAGTGCTGATGCCATTTTCATGCTTTAGCACAATCACATTGCCATAGCCGCCTTTTCGGCCGACAAAATTAACTACGCCGTCGCCAGAAGCTTTAATGCGTGTGCCTGTTGGCGCCGCCATATCGACGCCTCTATGCGCCTTGATACGTTGCAGTATAGGATGATAACGACCCGCATTAAAACTAGAACTGATACGCGTGAACTCTAAAGGAGAACGTAAAAAAGACTTGTGTAAGCTTTTGCCTTCAGGTGTATAGAAAGCGAATTTACCTTCGCCATCGCCAAAATGAACTGCCTGATATTTTTTGCCTTTGTTTATAAATTCGACAGCTAGCACATTGCCCACCTTCATCATTTCGCCAGCATTGTAAAACGCCTCATAAATAACGTTTATTTTATCTCCAGACCTTAAATCATCGTGAAAATCAATTTCGCTAGAAAAAATATCGGCGATTTGTAAAGCAATCTGGTCAGGAATGCCGGCGTCATCGGTTGCGCCAAACAGCGAATTAACGATGGTGGCTGATTTTAAAACCTGATGGTTTTGGAGGATTAATTTTTGGGTTGCGACTTGGTAACCGCTCGGTGTTAAGCCCGCCACCAAAATAGTTTCATGATCGATTTCGTATTCTAAATGCAATAATTTACCATCTAGATTCGTCTTTATTTCTAGGATATGCCCAGGAATTAGCTTGGTGTTCATTTGGCGCGCATCGGGCGATAGCGTTAAAAACTTCATCGCATCTTCATCGCGAATGGTCATGCGTTTAAATAAGCTGGCCAAAGTATCATCGCGCCGCACTTGGTCGATTTGCCAAAACTCTTCATCGCGATTCACGTTATGAACTGTTAAAGGTAAAGTTACTTCTTCAGTAATGGTTTCTGCTTTAACTCTGCTAGGGAGATTGGATTCTGCTGTACCAAAAGCCGCCACCACGCCAAAAAAAGGCAGTAACAATAAGAGGACTGCCCAGTGTGGTTTAATTTTACGCAAGCTCAACAATAGGTTTTGCGTTAAAATAGCAGGCTTGGAATTTTGCTTGTTTCTGTTAAAAAAATACGGCATAAAATAACTAAAAATCGCTCCAATGCTTGAAAAGAAAAGCCTCTTGCTTAGAGTAGAAAATGCATAGTAACAGAATTTTTCTTGTAATAAAAAGTAACAATTTGTAAAAACACCATCTTTTAGTCATTGGAAAAAGCTGTGAATACCGATATTAATCAATCATTAGCCATCATCAAACGCGGCTGTGAAGAATTGCTGATTGAGCAAGAACTCATCGAAAAATTGCGCTTATGTATAAAGTCTGGCATCCCTTTGCGCATCAAGGCAGGCTTCGATCCTACTGCGCCCGATTTGCACCTTGGGCACACGGTATTAATCAACAAATTACGTCATTTTCAGGATTTAGGTCATCAAGTCTTATTTCTAATTGGTGATTTCACTGGCATGATTGGCGACCCAACTGGCAAAAGCACTACGCGCCCGCCGTTAACTAAAGAACAAGTGATTGAGAATGCACAATCTTACGCACAACAAGTATTTAAAATATTAGACAAAGATAAAACCGAAATTGTGTTTAATTCAAGCTGGTTAAATGATTTGGGCGCAGGAGGCATGCTCAAATTAGCCTCAAGTTTAACGGTTGCCCGCATGCTGGAACGTGATGACTTTTCAAAAAGATTCAAGTCTAATCAGCCAATTGCCATTCATGAGTTTATGTATCCGCTATTGCAAGGCTACGATTCGGTCGCGCTTAAAGCCGATGTTGAATTGGGCGGTACAGATCAGAAATTCAACTTATTAATGGGACGTGAATTACAAAAACAAGCAGGCCAAAGCCAGCAGTGCGTGTTGACCATGCCATTATTGGAGGGTTTGGATGGCGTGAATAAAATGTCCAAATCGCTCAATAACTATATTGGTATTAATGAAGCGCCTGAAATTATTTTCGCAAAACTGATGTCGATTAGCGATGCATTAATGTGGCGCTATATAGAGTTGCTATCATTTGAATCGCTAGAAACGGTGCAACAATGGAAAGAGGCAGTAGCGGCTGGCGAAAATCCGCGCAATATTAAGGTTAAGTTCGCGCAAGAGATTGTGGCGCGCTTCCATAGTCAGGACGATGCTGAAAAAGCACTGAATGATTTTCAAACGCGCGCTAAAGGCGGTGTGCCCGATGAAGTGCCTGAAGTGACTCTCAATATTGATGGCTCATCTATTGGAATTGCACAATTATTGAAAATGGCGGGCTTGGTTGAAAGTACATCCGAAGCAAATCGCGCGATTGATCAGGGTGGTGTAAAGCTGGATAGTGAAAAAGTGCTGGATAAAAGCTTGCAGCTCAATAAAGGCTTTTGCGGTGTGGCGCAAGTGGGTAAGCGCAAATTTGCTAAAATTAATGTGGTTTAAGTCATAGCGTTTACCGAAGCCTTCATTTGATTGTAACAATTTTGTAACTTCGTGAAATATGGCTTGACCTAATTTTAGCCCTCTGTAAAATGCGCACCTCGTTACAGATAAGCGTTAACGAAAAGCAGCAAAAAAGACGCAGTAATTTACACCGTTAATATTAATTAGAAGTCTTTAAAAATTAGTGTTGACGGGGCTTAAAAGCTCTGTATAATGCGCACCTCGTTACAGACAACCGTTAACGAAAAGCAGCAAAAAAGACGCGGTAATTTACACCGTTAATATTAATTAGAAATCTTTCAAAATTAGTGTTGACGGGGCTTAAAAGCTCTGTATAATGCGCACCTCGTTAACGCAAAGCGTGAAACGAAATACTCAAAAGTGATTCACTTCTTGCAGTAAATAAAACAGCTCTTTAACAAACTGAACGACTGATAAGTGTGGGTGTTTGTGGTCAAGACCCAT